>CAIXAA010000343.1 GCA_903917305.1 uncultured Myxococcales bacterium
ACGGGGCCGAAGCTTGGAGACTATCGCTGCATTGCCGCAAGTCCCCGCGACTGTGACCAGGGCCGCGTCTGCGCGAAGTTTGGCTTCTGCGCATCAAAGGATGGCCGCTGCGTCGCAGAAGCCGACATGGATTGCGAACGCGGTTGGGCCTGCCGCGAGTTTGGCTTGTGCACGGCCCAGGGCGGCAACTGCGTGGCCGGGTCCGACGGCCAGTGCAGAAAGACCAAGTGGTGCAGGCAGATAGGCGTTTGCACCGCACACGAGGGTGAGTGTCGCGCGGTGTCGGACGCGGACTGCACACAGTCCGTGGAGTGCATCCAGCATGGAAAATGCAGCGCGCGCAATGGCTTGTGTCACTGACGGCGAGTCAGGCTGGCGCGACAGGCTCCAGTCGCTCGGGCGCGTGCACTGTCGAATCGTGTCGGTGCCTCAACCCACGCGCGCGCGAGTGCTGTCCGGGCAGCCCCCTCCACCCCAGGGGCCGCCTCATTCAGTGCCCTCGACCTCGACCGCTTCGACGCTGACGCGCGGCGCCGGGATCGGCAGACCATCGGCACGCAGTCCGTCCAGGTGGCAGGCGATGGCCTCGCGAATGTTGGCCCGTGCTTCGTCGCGTGTCGCACCCTGTGACGCACAGCCGGGCAGGTCCGGCACCCACGCGGAGAAGCCGCCGGTAGGCTCGCGCTGCACAATGACGGCGAAGCCGTGGATGGTCGATCGCCGGGCCGTCATAGCTTGCGCCGCAGTTCCTTCTCATCGATCCCGAACGTCGCGCACACGCCGCGCACGTAGCCGTCCGGCAGTTCCGACTTCAAGCCGTTGTGCGCCGTGATCGGGAACGTGCGGCCGTCCTTGACCGCGTGGTAGTGCGACCCGCCGCCCGGTGGATCCCGCACTTCAATGCCAAAGTCGCGCAGGGCACGCTTCAAGTCGCGGAACCGGACAGGCATCGGCGGTTCACGCGGCGGCTTGGAAGGATTGAACGAGCGGCGCCGCCATGCGCGGCTTGGGCTGGCGCGGCGGGCCGCCGTCTGCCATCGGGAACGTACACGGCACGATCAACACGACGGCTGCGGCGTGGGCGGCTTGGTCAAAGTCGGATGCAAGCTCGCCGTGCTGGATGATCCCGCGCAGTTCCTGCCAGTCCGCTTCCGGTGCGCGGCGGTCGGTCGGGTCGCGGCCGATGGTGAAGTCCTCTTGCACGACGACGGCTGCGACTTCCAAGGCGCTTTGGATCGCCTGCGGGAGCGACAGGCCATAGGTGTACGAATGGAAGTCCAGGACGTGCGCGACCCACGCCCCCGGCATGTCGCCAGCGGGCTTGAACAGCATCGAAAGTGTGCGCGTCGTGTCCATGGTGCGGCCTGGAACCTCCTGACACATGCTAGTCGTGGGCCGGGTCCGGCGCAAGGACTCAGGCACGCCGATGCGCAGAATGGAACCCCGAATGGCACCCCAAACGAAAAAGGGGCTGGAGCCTGCGCTCCAACCCCTCGTATTTCCAGGCTCCGATGGCAGGACTCGAACCTGCGACCCGGTGATTAACAGTCACCTGCTCTACCAACTGAGCTACATCGGAATCGCCGGACCTTGCGGCGCGGACCTCGGCGGGGCGCACCCTCCCGAAGCGCCCGGTACGTTACAGTGCTCCACATCGCCTTGTCAACGCGTCTGCCGCTCCCTACACTCACCGCGATGGCAACTCGCAGCAGCACTCCCCCCGACTCCGACAAGAAACCAAAGCAAGACGAAGTCTTGCGTGTGATCGATGCCACCACCGGGCTGGCGGCGCACCTCGCCTCCGGTGGCCTGCATGTCGCCTACCTCGTCACTTCCGGCGAGATCGAGGAGCGTGGCCGCAATGAGGAGCGTCCGGGCGCCGATCCCCAGGCCTTGCTCGAGGCCGCCCGGGCGATCGAGAAAGCCGCGCTGGCAGGCGGAGATCCATCGCTCGACCTCGTGCGCATCGACTACCTGGACGGCGAGTTCCTGGGGCAGGGCATCCACTTCGCCATCTCGCAGGAGGCGCGATCCGTGTCGCTTTTTGGCGGGCGGCGCGTCGTGTCGGTCGTGCATGCCGACAAGCTCGACTTCGATGCCGCCAAAGGCAAGACCGGGGCAAAGTTGAAGTCTCGCAAGGACTTGGGCAGCGAGGACCCGCTCGAGACCTTGGTCGAGGGCATGCGCGGCCACGTGGGTGGGCCGCCGTTCGTGCTCATCTTCATCGCCGAGCACTTCGATCGCCGTCGCCGCGCCTTCAAGACGCTCGCGCAAATTGGCGCCATCGTTGAGGTTTCCCCGCTGACCGTGGGCACGCTGCAGGCCTACCTGGAGGCGCAGGGGACGCCGTGGCGCATCAAGATCGAGCGTGGCGCGGGCCAGCGCATCTGGGATCGGCTAGGTGGCAGTGATGCTTCGCGTTTGCGCCAGACGGCCGATCGCCTGCTGCTCGATGCCGGACCGGACGGCGCGGTGACCGTGCGCCAGGTGGAAGCTTCGGTGCCGATGGATCGCGACGCGGCGATGTGGGCGATCACGGACGCGCTGGCGGACGAGGACGTGACGCGCGCGCTGACCGTCCTGCACCTCCTGCTCGATCACGCGGCTCCGTCGCAGCGCGACGGCGAAGTCATGAAGACGATGGGCTTTCTCACGAGCCACTACACCGCGCTGATGCGCCTCGCCTCGGCGTGGGCGCGCAACCAGTCCGAAGCGCAGATCGCCGCGGAGACTGGTATCCATCCATTCCGCTTGAAGAATCTCGGCCGGCAGCTGCGGGCGATGAAGCCTGGCCGGCTGGAGACCGCGATCGGCGCGCTCGATGCGGCGGATGCCATCCTCAAGTCGTCCGGCATTGGCGATCGACGTGTGGCGGTGACGCGCTGGATGGAGCAGCTGCTGCTCTCCCTCGCGCGCGGCGTGCCGCTGCGGATCAAGACGGGCCAGACCGTGATGGATACGCTTTAGATTCAAGTTATTCCAATGCAGGATCTGATCATGCCCATGACCATCGAACGGCACGCCCTCGGGCCGATGGCCAACTTCATCTACCTGCTGGTTCCGTCGCAGGGCGATCGCCTCGCCGTCGTCGATCCTGCGTGGGATCCGGCCTTCTTGCTCGCGCGGGCGGCGCAGCTGGGCCGTCCGATCACGGACATCCTCCTCACCCACCACCACGCGGACCACTCCAACGGCGTCGAGGCGCTGCTGGCGGCGCATCCGGCGCGGGTGCACGCCCAGCGCAGTGAGCTGCCGCAGCTGCGCGGTCGCGGTTGGGCGCAGGACCTCGTGCTCCACGACCACGGCGATATCGTCGACCTGGGCGCGGGCGCCGCGGTGCAGCTGCTGCATACGCCTGGCCACACGCCGGGTTCGCAGTGCCTGCTGTGCGGGGATGTGCTGCTGACGGGCGACACGCTGTTCATCGATGGCTGCGGCCGTTGCGATCTGCCGGGAGGCGACGCTGAGGCGATGTACCGGTCCCTGCACGACATTCTCGGCAAGCTGGACGGCCACGTGCGCGTGCTGCCGGGCCACGACTACGGCCCACAGCCGGAAGCGACGCTGGACGATCAGAAAAAGACAAATCCATACATGGGCTTTCAAACAAACCGTGACTTCTTTGATTACCGGATGCGGCCGCGCGGCTAGCCGCCTCGCCGACTGCCAGCCACCGCATTTGCCAGGCATGGCGCGCTGCTGCGCGACAAAACTTGCCAAAAGCCGCTGCTGTCTCACGATTGTCGCACGCGCCAGGATGGCGCAGGCACCGGCATGGACCTGATTTTTGGCGCGATCGTGCCGGGCTGGAAGGGCAAGCCGTTGCCTCGGGCGTTGCCGCGTCACGTCGTGCTTGCGCTGCATCTGTCGCTGGCGGTCCTCGATCTGCTTAGCCTTTTGCGGCACGGTCGCACGTTCAGCCTGCTGACGGCGGACGCGCGGGTGGCGGTGCTGCAGCGCATGACCCGGCACCGCTGGGCGTGGCAGCGGCACCTCGTGCGCTGGTGGAAGCTGCTGGCGTTGGTGACGCGATGACCATCGACGGCGCGCTGCGCGACATCGAAGAAGACGCCGACTTCGTCATCGTCGGTTCAGGCGCATCGGGCGCCACCTGCGCGCGCTGGCTGAGCGCGGCTGGCTGCTCGGTGGTCGTGCTCGAAGAAGGCGCGCCCGCCAAGGTCGGCAAGGGCGATGGCTTGGACGCGATGAGCCGCCTGTACCGTTCCGCCGGCGCCGCGATGACGGTCGGCAAGGACCGCATGGCGCTGCTGCAAGGGCGTTGCGTGGGCGGCTCCACGGTCGTAGCTGGCGGGATCCAATCGGGATTGCCGGAGGCCGTGTGGCGCGAATGGGTCGCGCGCGACGCCCGCTGGGCGCAGCGCCTGCCCTGGGAAGCCCTGGAAATGGCACGCGAACGCATGGACGCGGAGCTGAGCGTCCACAAGACCCCGCGCGAGCTGTGGGGCGAGACCGGCGCCGCGTTCTTCCGCGCCTTGCCCGGCCAGGCCTCGCCGACGTGGCGCAACACCCCGGGATGTCAAGGTTCCGGCCGCTGCCTGCAAGGGTGTCCGCACCGCGGCAAGACCAGCGCGGACCTCTCGCTTCTGCCCCAAGCCGAACAGTACGGCGCGCGCATCTACGCCCGTTGCAAGGTCGAGCGCATCTTGATGGAAGGCCATGTCGCCAAAGGCGTTCGTGGCCGCTTCGAGTCGGGCAAGCTGATGACTGCGCGGGCGCGCAAGGCCGTGATCCTGGCGACGAGTCCGATCCACACGCCCTGGCTGTTGCTGCAGAGTGGCCTGCGCAACGTGGGACAAGGCTGGCGCTGCCATCCGCGCGCGGTGCTGACCGGGCTGTTCCACAAGCCTGTGCACACGGGCCCCGCGGCTTCGCTGGCGATGGAGAGCGTGGTGCACGGCGCGGCGGATGTTCATCTGCAAACGCTTGAACTTCCGCGCTCCTGGGCGGCTTCGCGCGTGCCCGGATTGGGCCCGGCGCTGGCGTCGCGGCTCGAGCAGATGGACCACATCGCCGTGTGGGGCAGCTCGGTGCGGGCGGAGGCGACCGGCAGCATCCGCCGCGGTCCGTGGGGGCCGCGCGTGCACTACGAAACGCTGCGGAAAGACCGCGTCCTGCTGCTGAAGAGCCTCGCCGTCCTCGCCGAAGCCATGCTGCAAGCCGGTGCCATGGAGGTCTGGCCCGGGATCGACGGCGCACCGGAAGTCGTGACAAGCGTCAAGCAAGCCCGCGAGTTGGCGCTCATCGACCCGGCGCCCGGCCTGACGCAGCTGTTCGCCACGGACTTCTTCGGCGGCGTCGCGGTGGACGAGCGCTTCCAGGTCGAAGGCGTGAGCGGCCTGGTGGTGGCGGACGCGTCGCTGCTGCCGACAAGCACGGGCGTTTCGCCGATGTCGACCATCATGGCGGTCGCGACCATCGTGGCGGAGCGTTGGGCGGCCGCCTAAGGCTGCAGCCGCGCCATGTGCCGATAGAACGTCGCGCGGCTCACCCCCAGCAGCTTGGCCGCTTCGCTGCGGTTGCCGTGCGCCTGCTCCAACGCTTGACGGATCGCATCCCAATCGCCTGGATGGTAAGGACCTTCCAGCACTTCGCGTCGCGACGGCCCCAGCTCCGGCGGCAGGTCGCCCAGCTGGACCACCTTGCCTTTGCAGCGGATCACCGCGAACTCAATCGCACTGCGCAGCTCGCGCACGTTGCCCGGCCAGTCGTAGTCGAGCAGCGCCCGCAGCGCCTCGGAGTCGACCTCGTGCACGGCTTTGTTCGTCGCCGTCGAGACTTCCGCCAGCAGCCGCTCGGTCAGGAGCGGAATGTCGCCGCGCCGGTCGCGCAGGGCCGGCAGCCGGATGCGCGCGACGCGGATGCGGTAGAGCAGGTCAGCGCGAAAGGTTCCATTTTCAACGTGTTGCGCCATGTTGCGGTGCGTCGCGGCCAGCACGCGCACGTCCACCTTCTGCGGCTTGGAGTCGCCAACGCGCGTGATTTCACGCTCTTGCAGCACGCGCAGCAGGCTCGGTTGCAGCGCCAGCGGAATGTCGCCGATCTCGTCGAGGAACAGCGTGCCGCCGTTGGCCGTCTCGAACACGCCTTTGTGGTCTGAAATCGCGCCTGTGAACGCGCCGCGCCTGTGGCCGAACAGCTGGCTGGCAATCAAGGATTCCGTCAGCCCCGCGCAGTTCACCGCGATGAACGGCCCCTGGCGCCTCGCGCTGGCGTTGTGGATGGCGCGCGCGACCAGCTCCTTGCCCGTCCCGGTCTCGCCCTCGATGAGCACGGTGGCATCGGTAGGTGCTACATCACGAATGACCTGAAAAACCGCCTGAATCGCGTCGCTTTTTCCGACGATGTCATCCAGGTGTCCGCGGTGGTCGAGCTGCCGACGCAGCGTGTGGACCTCGGTGACGTCGTACAGCAGGAAGATCTTGCGCTCCGGGCCGCGCGGATCGTCGAGCACTTCGGCGTCCAGCCAGGCACGCCGGCGCCCCGGCGCGCTGAAGTGCAGCGGCACCTTGGTGCGCTGGTGGGCCGGCAGGGCGCTCATCGCCGCCAGTTGCGCCGCGGGCTCGCCGACCAGGCCGAAGGTCTGCTGCCAGGGCCGATTCAGCTTGTCGTTCGCCGGGATCTGCAGCATCTCGCGCGCGGAGCCGGACAGGAACGTCACCTTGCCTTCCGCATCCGTCATGGCGGTTCCGGTGCGCAACTGCCCTAGAATCGACAGCAAATCCTCGTGGCTGCGCTCCAGCTGGGCAAACGTCGTCGCCAGCTTGTTGCGGGCGACGAGGTGCT
>CAIXAA010000344.1 GCA_903917305.1 uncultured Myxococcales bacterium
GAAGCACAGACCGCAAGCTCAGAACCCGGTCCCTTCCAACTGCCCGGTAGTGGTTCCGCTGGTCACCGCGATTCCGATTCCTATGACCGCGCCCGCTCCGGCCCCGGCTCCGGCCCCGGCTCCGGCCCCAGCTCCGGCTCCGGCTCCAGCTCCCGCTCCGGTCGTGGCACCAGCTCCGGTCGAGGCTCCGCCCGCGCCGGCCCCCGAGCCGAAGGCTCCCGCTGCGCCGTCCGGTGCGGCCGCCAAGCGCGAAGGTGTCCTGGCCGCTTGGGACAATGCGATTCGCGACGGGTCGACCCCGGCATTGCTCGATTTCCTGACCAAGCATCCGGACGCGCCCGAAGTGCGCGGCGTCGAGGAGGCGCTGGTCCAGGTCGTCGGCGAGCACGTGACCGAGTGGGTGGTGACGGACGGCATCAAGGTCTCGAGCGCGGAAGTCGAGAAGGGTCCGGACATGCCGCAGGACAAGCTGCAGGAGCTGCTCGCGGCAGAGGGCGCGACGAGCGTGCGGCTGTGGACGCCCAAGGAGTACAGCTACCGCGTCGCCTTGCGCAATCCGACCAAGCAGCCCGTGCTGGTGGAAGTGCAGCTGCCGGGTGGGCACATCGCGCGGCTGCTCGGGGCCGGGCGCACGTGGGCGACCACGCAGACGGTGCCGTGCGCGCCGCAGGCGCAGCCGGCCTCCAAGTCCAAGGACGGGCTGGTGCTCGACGTGCATTTCGCGTGCGCGACCGAGCCCAAGGCCGTCGTGACCGCGGTGTGGCCGGCCAAGCGGGAAGCGACGCTGGACAAGCGCGCGGCCGATGGCGATGTGCCGTTCGAGGTGATGGCGCGCATCTGGCGCGACGTGCCGGACACCGCCCTGACGAGCGCCTACGTCACGATGATCGATGAGCTGATGACCAAGCGCAGCGAGGATCTCGCCTCGGTCAAGGGCAAGCTGGCCGTGCCGAAGAAGCCGGTGCCGGATGCCGCGACGCCGGTCAGCGTGGCGGTCAAGAACACGGCGCAGCGCGACGTGACGGTCGTGTTCGACATCGGCACGGGGCACGACGAGCACCTGGCCGTGCCGCGCGCCGGCAATGCCGAGGTCAAGCTGGAGGCGCCCATCGGCGTCACGCCGGAACTGCACATGCGCGGCGTGCTGCCGCGCCTGCGGTCGACCGAGTGGCTGGTGGGCAATTGGTCGTTTGGCGTAGCGCGGTTTGTCGTGCTGCCGACCGGCAAGACGTCGTTTGCGGCGTTCGCCCTGGAGGCTCCCGGCACGCCGGGTGCGCCGTGGCACGTCACGCCGGTGACGCTGGCGATGGGCGACGGCGTCGTGACGGCGAGCGCCAAGGTGTCCGCGACGTTCGTCAAGGCGCTCTTCGGCGCGACGACGCCCGCCACTTGCGAGAACGGTTGCGATGTGAGCTGGACGATGCGCCTCGCGGAGATGGAGCACTTCGTGCTCGGCGCCGGCCGCGTCCTGCCCGTCGACGTCACCTGCGGCGAGCGTCACGGTCGCTTCGAATTCGCGGCTGACCACTAGATCCGGCTCCCCGTCGCCGGAAACAGCAAACGAGTCTCACGAGCTTGACGCCACGCCCCAGCGCGGCCATGGCGCGGCGTTCTTGGATTGCCCCGTCGCCTCCGCTAGCATGAAATCGAACCCCGCACTGCGCTTCCTTCATGGAAGTGCGTGTTTTGACGGCGGAGTACGCCATGGCTAAGCTCTATTGTCTTGGCGTTGGATCGATGTTCGTCCTGGTGGGCATCGTCGGCTCAATCACCGGCGGCCATGACCACGCGCTCGGCCTGCTGGGCACGAACTTCTACCACAACCTCGTGCGCCTCATCGTCGGCTTCCTGGCCTTCGGGGCTGCCGCCGCCGGCGAGCGGCATTCCCGCATGTTCTGTCTCGAATCCGCGGGCTTGTTCAGCGTCCTCGCGGTGGCCAGCTTGGAGCGCTTCGCCGGTGCCGGCGCCGTGCTGCACCTCGCCGCCGGCGATCTGTGGCTCTACAGCGCGCTGGCCGGCATCAGCCTGGTGCTGGGCCTGAGTTCCAAGGTCGCATTGCGCCTGCGCAATGCCATCGACAGCCAGCCGACCCTCCACGTGTAGCAAAGGAAAAGCCCATGGACGCGGTCAGCCTGTGTGAGTCGCAACATCGGGACATCCTGGACAGGATTGCAGTTGCGGCGGCGGCGCCGGGCCCGGAAGCCGCCGTCGCCGTCAGCCGCCTCGTCCACGCGCTGCTGGCGCACCTCGCGACGGAGGAGCAGTTGCTGTTCCCGCAGTTGCGCAGCGATCGCACGGCGGCCACGCTCGCCGGCGTGCTCGAAGATCACCGTCAACTTCGCAAAATGACCGAAGAGTTGCGCCGTGCCGCGCCGCACTCGCCCGCGTACATGCGCAGCATCGAGGAGCTGCGAACGCGCGCCGCGGCGCACTTCACCCTCGAAGAGCACGAAGTCCTGCCCGTGGCGACGAACGAGCTGGAGGCGGAGGCGCGCGAGCAGCTCGGCAGCCTGATGAACGAGCGCTACCTGACGCTGCGCGGTGTCGAGATCCGCTTTGTCGATCTGGGCGCCGCGCC
>CAIXAA010000345.1 GCA_903917305.1 uncultured Myxococcales bacterium
CACGGACGTGTTCCAGCTCAGGGCATAGAGCGAGGCGGCCGCGATCTCCGCGTCGGTCCTCTGGCTTGGCGACAAGAGCCGAACCTCGATGTCGTTGGCGACCGCCTGGACGCCATACACCCGCTTGGCCGCCCGCTCCGCCGCCAATTTCTCATGGTAATGCGCGACGTTGCCGACGAGCGTGACGACCGCGTTCTTGGCAGTGACGCCGATCTGCGAAGCCTCGACGCTCGGCTCCCATTCGAGTTCCGCCAGCACGTCGTGTTGCAGTTGCTTGTCCGTCTTCATGGTCAGCCCCTTGCGATGCCGCGGAGGTCGCCTGACCGCCGCATTCGCGAATAGCTGCATGGGCTTGTGCCCCATCAGCCTACCCTGTGTGGCAGCCGTCGGACGCTCCGCGGTGCCGTTCTGTGGTCGATGGAACGACGCTAGGCCCAGTCCCGGCGCGCGTCAATGCGGGCCGGCGCTGGCCTGGGCATGTCGAATGGTTGCAAACCCGTGCAGGCGCCGACCCGCGCGGCCGTGCCGATCGCGTTCAGCAGCCTCATGAAAGTGCGACGGATTCCGTTCCTGTTCCGTCCCGCGCCAACCGCGAACCGTGCGGTCGGGCAACGAGAAGCCGGCCCAGATGGCGCTTGCGCACTGAACACATGTTCAGTATCCTGTCCGCATGGCCAGCGCTGCGTCCAATCTAGCCCATGTCCTGCCCCTCGTCCCGCGGCCGAGCATCCAAGCTCCGTTATCACCTGCAGATTTCATCGGTCGCCTCATCGAGGTCACCGGTCAGGGCGCTTCGGCGCGCACCTCCTGGCTGGCCGGCCAGATCGCCGAAGCGCAGCGCGCCGGCGAGACAGTGGCGTGGATTCAACGCGTTGGCGGGCTGCTCTATCCGCCGGATCTCGCGGCGGCAGGCATCGACGTGGCGGCGCTGGCGGTGGTGCAGATGCCCGACGGTCCGGCGCTTTTGCGCGCGGCCGACGTGCTGCTGCGTTCGGGCGGTTTCGGCTTGTGCATCGTGGACTTGGAGGGCGCGGCCCTGCACCCGACCGATGGTCAGCTGGGCCGCCTGCTCGGCCTGTGCCAGAAGCACGGCGCGGCGGTGGTGTTCCTGACCGCGCCCGTGGACACGCCGGCGCTGGGTTCGCTCGTGTCGCTGCGCCTGGAGGTGCGGCGCGAGCTGCGCGGCACGGGGCAGTTTGCGGTGCAGGTTCAGGTGGTCAAGGACAAGCGGCGCGGTCCGGGGCGCGTGTCGGAGGAGGAGTGGCGTGCGCCCGCCGGATTGTGACACCGGTTCGGGATCGGTTTCCGGATCCGGTTCGGGCTCCGGCTCCGGTTCCGGTTCGGGCTCCGGCTCCGGTTCCTGCTCCGTTTCGGGGACCGGCCCGCGCCTGGCCTGCATCGATATTCCTACGCTTTCCCTGCAGTTGCTGGCCCACCGCTTTGTCGACTTCGCCGATCACCCGGCCGTCGTCGTCAGCGAGGATCGCCCCCAAGGCCTTGTCCTCGCAGCGAATCGTCAGGCCCGCACTGCCCGCGTCCTGCCCGGCATGCGCTATGCCGCGGCCCTCGCCCTGTGCCCGGATCTGCGCGCCGGCGTCGTGCCCGACAGCGAAGTCCACGCCGCCATTGCCGATCTTGCCGATCACCTGCGCCGCTTCTCGCCCGAAGTCGAACCGTCGCACGAAGAACCCGGCGTATTCTGGGTCGATGTCCGCGGTTTGCTAGGGCTCTTCGGCACGATGACCGACTGGGCGACGCAACTGCGCGAAGAGCTTCGGGCTGCCGGCTTCTACGCCGCGGTGGCGGTCGGGTTCCGGCGCTTCTCCCTCTACGCCATCGCTCGCTATTTCCGTGGCTTGCGCGTGTGCGGCGATGTCGCGCAGGAAGCCCGGCTGGCGGATCACGTGGGTCTCGCCGCGCTCGGGCCCTTGCTCGGTCTCGAGCCGAGGGTGCGCGATGCCATGCATTTGCTCGGGATTCGCACCCTGGGCGCCTTCCTGCAGCTGCCCGCCGAAGGCCTGCGCGAACGGCACGGCGAGGCGACCTTGCGCCTGCACCGCCATGCCACGGGGGAGCGCGCCCAGCCCCTGCGCCCGGAGCACCCGCAGCCCCCGCCCGAGGCGCAGTGCGACGTCGAGCCGCCGGATGATCACAGCGAGCGCCTGCTGTTCCTGGCAAAAGGCTTGCTGGGCAAGCTCTTGCGCGACGTGGCCGAGAGGCGCCAGGTGGTGGCGAGCATGCTGCTGCGCCTGGAGCTGGAGCAGCCGGGCGGCGACGTCCTGCGCGACGCCAAGGCCGAACACGCGCCGCCGCCGGTGCTCGAAGAGCTGCTGCAGCCCGCCGAGCCTTGCCTGCATGAGGCACAACTGATTGATCTCATTCGTTTGCGTCTGGAGCAGCTGCAGCTGCCCGCGGCGTGCGCGCGGCTGCACCTCAGCGTGCGCACGGTGCCGGCGGCGGTGGCGCAGCTGCGGCTGTGGCAGCTGTCGGGGCGGCGCGACCGCGAGGCGGCGCGGCTGGCCCTGGCGCGGCTGCGCGCGGCGTATGGCGAAAGTAGTGTGGTACATGCCAAATTGCGAGCCAACCACCTGCCAGAAGCTCAGTTTTCCTGGGAGCCGCTGAACGATCTGCCCGAGGCCTCGCCGCCGCCCAAGCAGCCCATGCGCCTCGTGCGGCGCCTGCACCCCAAGCCCGTGCCGCTGCCGTCGCGGCCCTCGCGGGAGCCGGATGGCTGGCTCCTCGCCGATTGGCGGCAGGGCGCCGTGCTGCGCCAGTGGGGGCCGTTCCGCTTGACCGGCGGTTGGTGGCAGCGCGAAGTGCGGCGTGATTACTATTACTTGGAGACCGAGCGTGGCGACCTCCTGTTCGTCTACCACGACGCGGTGCGGCGCCAGTGGTTCCTGGCGGGCGTGGTGGATTAGCCGCTGGCCCTGGCACACTGAACGCATGTTCAGTATGCTATGGGCATGTACGTGCCGCTCTGGGTCAAAAGCCACTACTCGTTCCTGGAAGGTGCCTCGCACCCCTCCGAACTTGTTGCGGAAGCCCGATCCCTCGGCTTGCCCGCGCTGGCCCTGACCGATCGCGACGGCGTCCACGGCATCGTGCGGGCGTACGTGGAGGCGCGCGAGGTCGGGCAGAAGCTGATCACCGGCTCGCAAGTGACCGTGACGACGCATCTTCCGCGCACGGGCGAACTGACGACGGCGGACGTGGCAGCGGTGCGCACCGAGACGCCGCTGCTGTTGGCGATGAACCGCATGGGTTACGGCAACTTGTGCCGGCTGATCAGCATCGGCCGCCGCCGCTGCCAGAAGGGGGCGTCGCTGGTGACATGGGAGGAGGTCGCGGCGCACGCCGAGGGCTTGATTCTGCTGTGCCATGATGCGGGGACTGATTCGGGTTCCGGCTCCGGTCCGGGTTCCGGCTCCGGCTCCGGTCCCCACTCCGCTGAGTCCGCAGGACTCAGCGGTCCCTTCGGGCACGCGGGGCCCCTTGGCTCCGGCTCCGGATTCAAGCTGCTGACATATGATTTGTCACCTATTACCTCACAAGATCCGCTGGCCGCGCTCGCCGATGCTTTCGCCGGTCGCGCCTATGGCCTTGTGACGCGGCACCGCTGCGCCCAGGACGTCCAGCACGAACGCAATCTGCGCAACCGCATGAAAGCACTGGGCTGGCCTCTCGTCGCCGGCACCGAAGTGCTCTACCACGCCCCGGCACGCCGGCCGTTGCAGGACGTGCTGACCTGCATCCGCCACGGCGTCGCGCTGCACACGGCGGGCGACCGGCTGCAGCCCAATGCGGAGCACGCGCTCCTGCCGCCCGACGCCTTTGCGCGGCTGTTTGAAGATGATCCATCGCTTGTCACTCGCACCTTGGAGATCTCGAATCAATGCACGTTTTCCTTGGCTGACCTGCGCTACGTCTACCCGGCCGAACGTCTGCCGGACGGCACGACGCACCGCGATTGGCTGCGGCAGCTCGTGCACGACGGCGCGCTCGGGCGCTACCAGGGGCAGATCCCGGAGGACGTACAGACGCAAATCGACAAGGAACTCCAGCTGATCGGTACGCTGGAGTACGACGGCTACTTCCTCGGCATGTGGGACATCGTGCAGTTCTGCAAGAGCCAGGCGATCTTGTGCCAGGGGCGAGGATCCGCCGCAAATTCCGTCGTTTGCTACTGCCTGGGCATCACGGCCATCGATCCGGTGCGCATGGGGCTGTTGTTCGAGCGCTTCATCTCGCTGGAGCGCGCCGAACCGCCGGACATCGACCTCGACATCGAGCACGAGCGCCGCGAGGAGGTGATCCAGCACGTGTACGGCAAGTTCGGCCGCCGCCATGCCGCGATGGTGGCCAACGTCATCCGCTACCGCACGCGCTCGGCGATTCGCGATGTAGGCAAGGCACTTGGCATCGCGGAGACGGCGCTGGACCGCCTGTCGCGGCTGGCGCCGCACTACCACGACGGCGTCGACCCGGCGACGCTGCAGCTGGCTGGCCTCGATCCGGAGGCGCCGGCGCACCGCCTGCTGATGCGGTTGACCCAGGAGATCCAGGACTTTCCGCGGCACCTGTCCGTGCATCCCGGCGGCTTCCTGCTCGGGCACGAGCCGGTCGACACGCTGGTGCCGGTCGAGAACGCGACGATGCAGGACCGCACGGTCATCCAGTGGGACAAGAACGATGTCGAGGCCTTGGCCCTGTTCAAGGTGGATCTGCTGGGGTTGGGGATGCTGTCGCAGGTGCACCGCTGCTTCGATCTCCTGCGGCAGCACCACGGCATCGAGCTGGGCATGGCGACGGTTCCCCCTGAGGATCCGATGACGTACGAGATGATCGGCCGCGGCGACACGGTCGGCGTCTTCCAGATCGAGAGCCGCGCGCAGATGTCGATGCTGCCGCGCATGAAGCCCAAGACGTTTTACGACCTCGTCATCGAGGTGGCGATCATCCGCCCTGGTCCGATTACCGGCGGCATGGTGCACCCTTATCTGCGCAGACGTGATGGAACGGAAGAGGTCGACTATCCGCATCCCAGCCTGATTCCGGTGCTGCAAAAGACCTTGGGCATTCCGCTGTTCCAGGAGCAGGTCATGAAACTGGCCATCGTTGCGGCGGATTACACGCCGGGCGAGGCGGATCGGCTGCGGCGCGACATGGCGGCGTGGCGCAAGTGCGGGCGCATCGAGGCGCACCACGACCGGCTGGTGACGCGCATGGCCGCGAAAGGCATCGATATTGCCTTTGCGGAGCGGGTGTTCGACCAGATCCGCGGCTTTGGCGAGTACGGCTTTCCGGAGTCGCACGCGGCGTCCTTCGCGCTCATCTCGTACGTGACGGCGTGGCTGAAATGCCATCATCCCGTGGAGTTCACCTGCGCGCTGCTCAACGCCTGGCCGATGGGCTTCTACACGCCGGCGACGCTGGTGGAAGATGCGCGGCGGCACGGCGTCGAGGTGCTGCCCCTGGATGTTGTTGAATCAGATTGGGAATGCAAGCTGGAAGCGCTTGATCCGACGGGTAGGGGCGGGCTTCCACGCCCGCCCGCCTTCACGCACGCGGACAGGCATGGAAGCCTGTCCCTACCCGCCTTTGCCATCCGCATGGGCCTACGGTTCGTCAAGGGTCTCAGCACGGTGCACCGCACGAAGCTCGCTGCGGCGCCGCCTCCGTACCAGGATCTCGACGACTTCGTGCGGCGGACCCAGCTCGATCGCGCGGCGCTGGACGCGCTGGCGGAGGCGGGGGCGTTCGAGTCGCTCGGTCTGCAGCGGCGCGAAGCCCTGTGGCAGACGCGGGCGGCGGCGGAACGATCACAGGAGACGCTCGATCTGACGCGCCGCGAAAACCTGCCGCTGTTCGTGCAGTTGAGCGGACACGAAGAGGTGCTGTGGGACTACCGGCGCGCCAGTCACTCGCCGCGCGGCCATCCGCTGAGCCACCTGCGCGCCGATCTGCAGCGGATGCGCCTGCCGACCGCGGCGGAGGTGCAGCGCATGCCGAACCGCCGCCAGGTGCGCTACGCCGGTCTCGTCATCTGCCGGCAGCGCCCGGGCACCGCCAAAGGCGTGACGTTCTTCACGTTGGAGGACGAAACGGGCTTCGTGAACCTCGTGCTCTGGCGCGAAACCTACGAGCGGTTCCGCTTGTTGGCCAAGACTGCGATCTTGCTGGGCGTTACCGGCAAGGTGCAGCGCGAGAGCGGGGTGACGCACATCGTTGTGGAGGCGCTTTGGCCGGTGACACTGGACAAGCCAGTCGAGAGAATCCCGAGCCGCGATTTCCATTGACGGCCAAGCAGATGCCCGACGAATGACTTGGCATTGGGGTGGATGCCGCTTGGCAGGCGGGCCGGGGCGTCCTAGACTGTTGCGCGAGTTCGAGGTCGAACAGATTGCCTTCCATCCGGTCTGACGACCGGTCCAGCGAGACAAGCGCGTGTGGCGAATCTGCTCAACCTGCGGGAACCGCACGGACGCTACGGTCTGCGACCGCGATGCGACCGAGACCCAAGTCATCCGCTCCGACACGGAGTTCCCCGGGCGCCTGCACCGCGGCGACATCCTCCTCGATCACTACGAAGTTCATGATCTCATTGGTGTCGGCGGCATGGGCGCCGTCTACCGCGGCGAACAGACGCTGACGCACCAGAAGGTGGCGATCAAGGTCCTGTGGCGCGACCTCTCGCACGATCCGCTTGAAGTCAAACGGTTTTCCCGCGAGGCCCGCGCCGCGTCGCTGCTCGCGCACCCGAACTCGGTGCGCGTGTTCGACTTCGGCTCCGACCACGACACGCAATCGCTGTTCATCATCATGGAGTTCCTGGTCGGCCAGAAGCTCTCGGACGTGCTGCGCGTCACGCCGGTGATGCAGCCGACGCGCGTGGTCCACATAGCGGCGTATGTGGCCAAAGCGCTTGAAGAAGCGCACCGGCGCGGCATCGTCCACCGCGACATCAAGCCAGACAACATCTTCCTGCAAGAGGTCGCCGGGGAGCAGGACTTCGCGAAAGTGCTGGATTTTGGCCTGGCCAAGTTCGTCACCGGCGAGTTCGAGCGCGACAACCTCACCCGCTCGGGCTACGTCGTCGGCTCGCCCGAGTACATGGCACCCGAACAGGCGTCCGGCGCCGATGTCGGACCCGCGGCGGACATCTACTCGCTCGGCATCGTCATGTACGAGTGCCTGACCGGCCGCCTGCCGTTCGACGCGGCGACGACCGCGGAAGTGCTGCGCAAACACATCCTGGAAGGGCCTCCGAGCCTCGGGCTGGACGGCTCGGACGACGTGCCGCTCGCCCTGCAGGAGGTCGTGCTGCGCTGCCTCAGCAAGGATCCGGCGGCGCGGCCTCCCAGTGCGGACGCCTTGCGCATCCAGCTGCTGCAAGCTTGCGATCGCCGCCGCATGAGCGCCTCGCGACCGGCGGCCGTCGTGCAGGCGCCAACGTCGATTGAAGAAACCAACGCGTCGGAGACGCCGCCGCCGCCGACGCGCTTCGCCCGGGAGCACGACGCGCCGATCTCCGCGCCCAACATGTCCGCGACGACCGACCCGCAGATCACGGTGCCGGACCTGCCGCGCCTCGAAAAGCCGCACGGTCTGCACATGCCGCCCGACGATGACGGCCGCGACTCGCCGCCTCTGGCGCTCAGCCTCGATGCCGACGAGGCGGAGCAGGTAGTTACGCGGCCGCGGGTTGGCAGCGACGGTCTCTCCAGGCTGCCCGCGACCAGCGCGCATGCGCCCAAGTACCGCTGGTTGCAGATCGGCGTGGCCGTCGCGACCGTCCTGGCCATCGCAACGCTCGTCTGGGCGATGCGCGGCAATTGACTGTTTGTTTGGCACCAGCGGCCAAGAACTGCATGAAGTGAATTCATACAGTTTCGGCCTCTGCAAGTTCGCATCCGCGACCTTGCAGAGCCTGTGAATCGAAGATTCCCAGGCTCTGACACCTTGACAGAAAGCGGTGCGCGTTCTTTCCTGACCCACCAGTCAGTAACCCAACCGCTGGGCGTTGGGTTGCGTGACGCCTCGCCGCCTCTCGTCGCTCCGCCACCAGGAACTTCCCATGAACCAGACCTCGTCCATCGTTCGTCTGCAGCAGGTCGACAAGGACTACTACCTCGGCAAGGTCGTCGTGCCGGCGCTGCGCGGGATCGATCTCGACATCGCCGCCGGCGAATTCACCGTGATTGCAGGCCCATCCGGCAGCGGCAAGACGACGTTGCTCAACCTCATCGGCTGCGTGGACGTCTGCACGCGCGGCAACGTGAGCGTCGATGGCCACGACACCGCCAAGCTGACCGAGCGCGAGCTGACGCGCCTGCGCTTGGAGCGTCTGGGCTTCATCTTCCAGTCCTTCAACCTCGTCGGCGTGCTGGATGCCTTTCAGAACGTGGAGTTCCCTCTGCTGCTGCAGCGCAAGCTGAACAAGGCGGAGCGGCGTGAGCGCGTGATGGACCTCCTGAAGGCCGTCGGCATCGACAACCACTCGCACCACCGGCCCAACGAGCTGTCCGGCGGCCAGCGCCAGCGCGTCGCGATCGCCCGCGCGCTGGTGACGCAGCCGCGCATCGTGCTGGCGGACGAGCCGACGGCAAACCTGGATTCCGCCACGGGAAATGCCATCGTGGACCTGATGGAGAAGCTGAACGGGGAGGGCACGACCTTCCTGTTCTCGACCCACGACCCGCGTGTGGTCGGTCGCGCCGGCCGCGTCGTGCGCATGGTCGACGGCCGCATCGTGCCGCCTGGTGCCGAGACCGCCGCCCCGCAACCCCTGCACGCCTGAGGCGGAACCGATGATCCTCGTTCACATCGCGCTCCGCAACTTGCTGAGCCACAAAGTCAAATCTTCGATCGTCGGCGGCCTGCTGGTCTTCGGCACGATCCTCGTGGTGCTCGGCCAGAGCCTGCTCGGGTCCCTCGATCGCTCGATGTCGACGTCCATCGTCAACTCGATGTCCGGCCACGTGCAGGTGTACTCGAAAGACGCCAAGGATCCGCTGGCTTTGTTCGGCGGCATGGGTGGCGGCAACGAGATCGGGCACATCGAGAACTTCCCGAAGATCCGCAAGGCGATCGAGGCATTGCCGGAGGTCGCGGCGGTCGTGCCGATGGGCATCGATCAGGCGATCGTGTTCGGTGGCAACATCCTCGACGTCAAGCTCGAGCAACTGCGCGCCGCGGAAAAGGCCAAGGATCGCAACCGCATCCGCATCCTGCGCGCCCACGTGCGGCGCATCGTCGGCATGCTGGAGAGCGAACTCAAGAACTTGAAAGGCTTTACCGACGAGAGCCGGATGTCGGAGGACATGCGCTCCGGCCTGCGCGATCTGCCGCAAGCGACGTCCGACACGTTCTGGAACAGCTTCGACGCCGATCCGCTCAGCCACTTGGAATTGCTGGAGAACAAGATCGCCAAGCTGGCCATCGGTGAGGACATGTTCTTCCTGCGCTACATCGGCACCGACACGGAGCGCTTTCGCAAGGTGTTCGACCGCTTCGAGATGGTCGACGGCACGCCGATTCCACCCGGGCAGCGCGGCTTCCTGTTCAACAAGCTGACGTACGAGGAGCAGGTCAAGCACAAGACCGCGCGGCGCCTCGACAAGATGAAGGATCGCATGGCGGAGGGCTTCGCCATCGCCAAGGACGAGGAGCTGCAGCAGGCCATCAAGCTCAACCGCGCGCAATACAAAGAGATCACCTACCAGCTCGACGACGATGCGGCCGACCTGGTGCGCGTGGCGATGCAGACGGAGCTGGGCAGCAAGGAGCCCGCGCTCGAGAAGCTGGTCGATGCGTTCATGAACATGGACGACGCCAATTTCGCCAGGCGTTACAAGGTCTTCTATGACGCCGTAGCGCCAAACCTGCGCCTGTACTCGATCAAGGTCGGCGACACGATGACCATCAACGGCATGACGCAGTCGGGCTATTCGACCTCGGTGAACGTCAAGGTCTACGGCACGTTCCGTTTTCGCAGCCTGGACCGCTCGGCGCTGGCGGGCTCCGCCAACATCACCGACCTGATGACCTACCGCGACCTGTTCGGCTTCATGACGGCGGACAAGCAGGCGGAGATCCAGCAGTTGCAGAAGGCGAGCGGCGTCAAGGCGGTCACGCGCGAGAACGCGGAGGCCGACCTGTTCGGCGGCAGCGGCGGCGAGGAAGTGACCGACACGACCGGCGTCACGCCGACGGATGCGCCTGCCGATGCGACGCCGGCCGCCGTCGCTGCGGGCACGCCTCCCCCGGACAATGCCAGGACTTTCGCGGCGTCCCTGCAGCAGCGCGTCTACAGTCCGACGGAGATCGACGGCGGCATCGTGCGCAACGCCGCGATCATGCTCAAGCCGGGCGCGGACGAGCGCAAGGCGATCCAGGAGATCAAGGACATCAACGACCGCGAGAACCTGGGCCTCAAGGTCGTCGACTGGCGCGAGGCTTCCGGCATCGTCGGTCAGTTCGTCGGTGTCATCTACGCGGTGCTGGCGACCTCGATCCTGGTCATCTTCATCGTGGCGCTGGTCATCATGAACAACTCCATGGTGATGGCCACGATGGAGCGCACCCGCGAGATCGGCACCATGCGCGCCATCGGGGCGCAACGCAGCGAAATCCTCAAGATGTTCATCGTCGAAGCCCTCGTCATGGCGGCGGTCTTCGGCAGCATCGGCTGCGTGCTCGCCGGCACGGTCGTCACCTGGCTGGGCCAGATCGGCATCGTAGCGCGCAATGATTTCATGATCTTCCTGTTCGCCGGCCCGCGCCTCTACCCGTTCCTCAGCCTGACCCACATCGTGGTCGCCTTCTTCGTCGTGTTCCTGGTGACGCTCATCTCGACGCTGTACCCGGCGCTCCTCGCCACGCGAATCACGCCGCTCGCGGCGATGCAGGATGCCGAATGATCACGCTGCTTCGCATCGCAGTTCGTAACCTGTTGCAGCACCGCAAGCGCACGCTGCTGCTGGGCGCCGCCATCGCGATGGTCACGCTGCTGCTGGTGCTGCTGTCCGCGCTGCTCAACGGCATGCAGGCGACGATGCTCAAGACCGCGACGACGCTCATGTCCGGGCACGTCAACGTCGCGGGCTTCTACAAGGTCACGTCGGGCATGGCGGCGCCGGTCGTCACGGACTACGCAAAGATCAAGGAAATCGTCAAGAAGGAGACGCCCGGGCTGCAGTCCGTCGTGCTGCGCGGCCGCGGCTGGGGCAAGCTGGTCAGCGACGTGTCCTCGCAGCAGTCCGCCGTCACGGGCATCGACATCGAGGACGAGAAGAACTTCCGCGAAGTCGTGCAGGTGGCGCACGGCAGCGTCGATGGCCTCAAGAACCCGCATACGATCCTGATCTTCCAGTCGGTGGCGGACCGGCTCGAAGTCAAGGTCGGAGATCGTTTGACGATCACCTCGCAGACCTTTCGCGGCGCGAGCAACACGGTGGACGTCGAGATCGTGGCGATTGCCAAGGATCTCGGCATGTTCTCCAGTTTCAGCTCCTACGTGCCGCAGGACACCATCCGCGACCTGTACCTGCTCGACAAGACGACCACCGGTGCGCTGCAGATCTACTTGAAGGACGCGGACCAGGCCGAAGCGGTCGCCGTGCACTTGGAGAGCGTGCTCGCCAAGCACGGGTATCGCATGATGGATCGCCTGGCGGAGCCGTTCTTCCGCAAGTTCGACATGGTCAAGCGCGAAGACTGGACCGGCCAGAAGATCGACGTCACGACGTGGATTGACGAAATGATGTTCATGCGTTGGGTGCTGATCGTGATGCGCGCCCTGATCGGCATCCTGGTCAGCGTGCTGCTGGTCATCATCGTCATCGGCGTGATGAACACGCTGTGGATGGCGATTCGTGAACGAACCCGGGAGATTGGCACGCTGCGCGCCATCGGCATGGACCGGCGCGTCGTGCTCCAGATGTTCATGCTGGAGGCGGCGGTGCTGGCGGTGACGGCGACGGCGGTCGGCGTGGGCTTGTCGGTTGCGGTGATTGCAGGGCTGAATGCGGCGCAAGTTCCCGTCAGCAAAGGGTTTCAGATGTTCCTGATGTCGGACACGCTGCACCTCATCGTCGATGTGCCGACGGCGGTGCGCTCGCTGGTCATCATCTCGGTGGTGACGACGCTGGGCGCCTTGCAGCCGGCGTGGCGCGCGGCGCGGATGCAGCCGGTCACGGCGATGCACGCGAACTGAAACGGTAGGGCGGGGGCTTGTCCCCCGCCGCAA
>CAIXAA010000346.1 GCA_903917305.1 uncultured Myxococcales bacterium
GCCCGCCAACATGCGGAACAACACCACTCCGAGTGCGTAGATGTCCGCGCGGTGGTCGTCGTCGGCACCGAGCAGTTGCTCCGGCGCCATGTAGTAGGGCGTGCCCATCAGCACGGATTGTTCACCAAATCCCTCGCCTTGCGCCCAAGCGAGCCCGAAGTCGAAGAGCTTGACGGTACCATCGGGCGCGACCAGCACGTTCTCCGGCTTGACGTCGCGGTGCAGCACGCCTTGCTGGTGAGCGTGGTCCAAGGCATCGCAGATCTGCGTAAAGACCGAGAAAAGAAACGCTTCGTCCGCCAGCGGCGTGCCCACCGGCAAGAAGGCGGTCAGCGGCACGCCATCGACGTACTCCATCGCGTAGTAGAGGACGTCCTCGACCTTGGCGATGTCGTAGATGTGAACGATATTCGAGTGGTTGAGGCTGGCGGCCAGTTTGACTTCGCGCAGGAAGTACTTGCGCGCCATCTCCGTCGCCATGGAACTCTGGGCGAGGAACTTCAGCACGACCTGGCGGTTCAGGTGCAAATCCGTGGCCTTGTAGACGACGCCGTGACCACCCTGGCCGATGAGTTCGAGGTTGCCGTAGCGTTCCGACAGGCTCACGGGAATGCCCGCTGGCCAGGCCGGCGGCGGCGCCACGTGGTGTTTGCCGCGCAGCATGGGCGCATTTTCGCGGGTATAGGCCACGGTGTGCTCGTTCACAGCGTGCTCGCTCGTCACCTTCTGGGCGTCGACGGCCGCGGCGACCAGGATGGATGCGGGCTTGCGCGACTCCAGGTGCGGCGGCGCGACGCGGCTCATCAGCGGCTCGATCGGCTCGGGAGCGGGAGGCGGCGGCGCGGCGACGGGCGCCATGGACTGCGAGGCCCGGGCGGCTTGCGACTCCCGCACGCGACGCAGGACCGAGGACAACCGCGTCCCCGTAGCGGGCGGAGCCTCGCGCGGCGGCGGCGGCGGCGGAGCGGCCTGACGCGCGACCGGCATGGGCGCGCTGGCACGGCTGGCCGCCAGCCGGCGCATGATGGAGGACGTGCGCCCCGCCGTCGAAGCAGCCGCTTGCGGCGCGGCGGCGCGGATCGGTACGGGCACGGGCACGGGCCCTGGCACGGACTCGACCGCTGCGACCGCCACAGGCAGCGGCGTCGGCGCGGGCACTTCTGCCGCTGCCGCCTCGGGCTTGGCATCCGGCTCGACCGGCGCAGCGAACGATGGCGCGGCCGGGGCTGCCTGCGGCGGCGGCGCTCCGACTGCGAATTCGGCGGGTGCAAAGGGATCGTCCATGCCGGTCGGCTCGGCCTGATGGGCCGGAACCCCTTCGATCTCGATGGGTGCGTCTCCAGCCGGCGCGGCAAAGATGCGGCGGGCCTGCGTCTCCACGGAACCAGGCGCAACGAGCTGGAAGGACGGGGAGGTCGGGCGCGGGCGCGGCGGCTCGACCCCGCCCTGCGACGTGGACTCGCGCAGCGCCGTGATGGGGAGATCGGACGCGAAGGGCTTGGCCGCGGGCGACTCCGGCGCCGCAGGTGCGGCGAAGAAGCTCGGCGTGACATAGGCAGGCGGCGGCGTGGCTGGCTCGTGTGCGGGTGCTGGCGCCGGCTCGGCCTCGGGCTGCTGCTCGGGCACCGGCTCCGGTTGAAGCTGTCGCGCCAGATCCGCGTCGGGGTGCGATCCGGGCTCGAACGGCAAGTACGCCTCGGCGACCTCCGTCAGGCAATCGTCCGGATCGGGCACATGGAAGTGAACGGGTGCGGTGGCGCGCACCGGCTTGCCGAACTCGAACGTCGCGGTGCCCGACTCATCCGCGGCGAGATCGCCCGTGTCGGCCACGCGCACCACTTCGGCCAGCAGGTACCGCAGCGGCTCGACGCCGAAGTTGCTGAGCGCGCGCAGCCATCGCACGCCAAAGCCGCCCACGCGGCCGTTGCCGCGATCGGTGATGTAGACGACCGCGCCGGTCAAGGCGACGGGCGGGCTCGCGGCGCCGCCGACGTGGAGCGTGATCTCGACTTCGGCAGCGGCAGGCGGATCGACGCGGCTCGCGAAGAACGCGCCGCCGGGACCGATGTTGGTGCAGACGACTTCGAAGCGGGCACGACCGGTCGTCGCCGAGCCAGTCAGCAAGATCGGATACCGTCGATGCGCACGCTGTTCTTCGAGCATCCCGCCCTGGTTCCTGGTGCGTCCCACAGACGCGCCGCGGCCGCCGAGCCCCACGGGCCGCGCCGCGCCACTTGCGCTGCCGCACATCCTGCCACAACGGACCGTCGCGCAAAACCCGACAAATGCGGATGTCTGCCGCAACGGCGTGCATCGCGGGCCTTGACCCCAGGGCCGCCGGCCTGCAAGGCTAGCTGCCATGGCGCTGCACCTCTTCAGTTCGATTCGTGGACATCGGAATCAGATCAATGCCTTGAGTCGCGTCGTCGCCCGCGGCGAGCCGGGCCACGCCTACTTGTTCGAAGGGCCAGAAGGCATCGGCAAGGACACCGTCGCGCAAGCGCTGCTCGCGCGCCTGGCCTGCCTGGACGCAGCGCCGCAAGCGGCCGATGCCTGCGGTGCCTGCCGATCGTGTGCGGCGCTCCTGCGCGGCGAGCACCCCGATCTCGTGCGCCTGGCCCGCGACGGCGCGACCATCAAGATCGATCAGGTGCGATCGGCGCTCGGCCGCCTGCGCTTCGATCCGGTGCTGGGTCGCGTCAAGGGCCTGCTGGTGGAGTCCGCCGATCTGCTGCGCGAGGAGGCGGCCAACGCGCTGCTCAAGACCCTGGAGGAGCCGCCGTCGCGCACCGTCTTCGTCCTGGTGTCGAGCAAGCCGCAGCTGCTCTTGGAGACGATCCGCTCGCGTTGCCAGGTGCTGCGCTTCTCCGATCTGTCGCCGGACGATGTCGCCGCGCTGCTCGTCGCCGAAGGTGTGGCGCCCGACGCGGCGCGCGTGGCGGCCGCCTTGGCGGAAGGCTCGATGCACCGCGCCCGCAGCCTCTGTGATCCGGCGCGCATGGCGCTGAACGACGAGGTCGCGCGCTTCGCCTTGGCCTTGGGCACGGCGCCGCCCACGGATGCGGCGGCGTGGATCGAGCAGATCGCGGAGCGCCGCGCCACCCTCGCGCAAGCGCAAGGTGCCGATTCCGACAACGCTGAAGCCGACGAGGAGCCGGCCGCGCGCACCGGCAAGACGGCCTTGACGCGTGAGGATCTGCAGTGGCTCCTCGATGTGCTGCGCGCCGTGCTGCGCGACGTCGTGCTGTGCGGCACCGGCATCGACGCCGCGTCCCTGCCGCACGCGCGCCACGCGGCGGCGCTGCACGCGATGGCAAATCGCTGCGATATCGGGCGGATTGTCGCGGTGGTCGATGCCTGCCAGCAGCTCGAACAGCGCATGGGCATCAACCCGAACCCGCGGTTGGCCCTGTCGGCGCTGCTGGTCGAGGCCGGCCTGCGCCTGCGCGCTACTTGAGCGTTGGAGATCGATCGGCATTTGGCGTACCCTTCTGCACGGTTCTCGGGGGAGACCGCGACGGGGGATACCGTGCCTAGACAGTTTCGTTTTGCACATTCAAGGCTTGGCCTGCAGGCCGCGCTGTGGGCGCTGCTCGCATTGGCGACGGTGCGTTGCGGCGCGGACGCCACCGTCAGTGGCAGCGCCCTGGACGTGGCACAGCACACTGACGTGCCCTATGGCGGCGATCTGGCTGTCGATGTGCCTGGCCTCGTCGATGTCCCGGTGCTGGCCGATGTCGCGCCTGATGTCGTGACGGCGGACGTGCCGGCTGGCTGCCCCGCCGACCACTGCCTCATCGGCGGCACCTGCTGGGCCAACTTCGCCGCCAACCCCGACAACAAGTGCCAGCAGTGCCTGGTCGTCGCCGACAGCAAGGCGTGGAGCGCCAACGATGCCCCCGCCTGCGATGACGGCAAGAGTTGCACGTCGGACGACCACTGCCAGGACGGCGGGTGCAAGGGCATCGCCAAGCTGTGCCTGGACGACAACCTGTGCACGGACGACACGTGCGATGACACAGGCGCCTGCGCGCACCTGCCGAACACCGTGACATGCACCGACGGCGACCCGTGCACCGTCGGCGACGCTTGCGGCGGCGGCGCGTGCCTGCCGGGCGGCCAGACGCTGGTGTGCGACGACGGCAACAGCTGCACGACCGACAGCTGCGAGCCCAAGAAGGGCTGCAGCTCCGCGCCCAACACCGCGCCTTGCGAGGACGGCAACCCCTGCACCAGCAACGACTTGTGCGCACAGGGCGCCTGCTTGCCGGGTCCCGTCACGGCGTGCGACGACGCGAACATCTGCACCGTCGATTCGTGCGATCCGAAGTCGGGCTGCGTGCACACGTCGATCGCCACGCAGTGCAAGGACGACAACCCGTGCACGGACGAGGGCTGCGACGCCAAGCTCGGTTGCGTCTATCCTTTCAACACGGTGCCTTGCGACGACAACAACAAGTGCACCGCCGGCGACACGTGCTCGCAGGGCGCGTGCCTGGGTCTCGCCATCGATCTGAGCGACGGCAACACGTGCACCGATGACAGCTGCCTGCCGGCCGTCGGACCGATTCACACGGACAACACGCTGCCTTGCGATGACGGCAACGTCTGCACCGTCGGCGATGTCTGCGGCGGCGGCCTTTGCACTTCCGGCGTAAAACCGCTGCCTTGCGACGACAGCAACATCTGCACCGACGACAGCTGCGACCCCACCACCGGCTGCGTGTTCGCGCCCAACACCGCCGCATGCGATGACGGCAGCGCGTGCACCAAGGACGACATCTGCGCCGCCACGGTCTGCGCGGGCACCGCGATCTCGTGCGACGACGGCAACGCGTGCACGACGGATTCCTGTGATCCCAAGAGCGGTTGCAAGCACGCCGTCGTCGTGTCCAACGGCTGCCGGCCCATCATCGTGGTCGACTTTCCGCCGCGCGCCGCGACGCTCAACGTGGCCGATCCGACCATCGTCGTCACCGGCAGCATCAAGAGCGGCGCCGGTCCCATCACCGCCGCCGACCTCAACGGCACCGCGCTGAGCATCGGCGCCGACGGCAAGTTCTCGCTCCCCATGACGTCCAAGCCCGGCGGCAACACGATCGTCATCAACGCCACCGACAGCCTGGGCAGCAGCAAGAAGCACGTGCAGTCCTACTTGTGGTCCACGACCTACTTCAAGCCGGACATCACCGTGCCTGGCTCCGGCATGGTCGATCCGGGCCTCGCCTTCTACCTGAGCCAGCAGGTGATCGACGACGGCGACCACAGCGCGCCCTACAACGATCTCGCGAGCATCTTCGAGCTGTACATGCAGGGCATGGATCTCAATGCGCTTTTGCCGAGTCCAGCCTACAGCGGCAGCGGCTATGATCTGTTCCTGCAGAACCTCACGCACAATCCGGCGAAGGTGTCGCTCAAGTCGCAGCCCGGCAGCCTGCACCTGGTCGCGACCATCGCCAACCTGAAGGCGGACCTGCACGCCAAGGGCCAGCATTGGTACACGCCGAACTTCGACGGGACGCTGACGATGGACAGCATCGTCATCTCGGCCGACGTGATCCCCGCCGTGAACGCCAGCCATCAGGTCGACGTGACGATGCAGAACGTCACGGTGCAGATCAACAACCCGAAGGTGCAGATCTCGGGCATCCTGGGCTGGATCGTCTCGCCGATCATCAACCTCGTCCTGCCGCAGTTCAAAGGCCAGATCGAGACGGCGTTCAAGAACCAGATTGCCGGCGCCATCGGGCCGGCGCTGGGCAAGGCGTTCAGCGCGCTGGCCTTCAATACGTCCTTCGGAATCGGCAAGTTGGACGGATCGGGCGACAAGATCACGCTGGCGCTCAAGACCGACTTCTCCAGCATCGACATGTCGGACATTGGCACGACGTTCTTCCTGCGCGCCGCGGCTTATGCCGCGAAAGCCACGCCTTACGACAACCTCGGCGTCCCCGGCCGCATCGGCTGCGGCTCCGGCGTGCAGAAGGTCGTCGTGCTGCAGCAGTCCCCGCTGGAGCTGGTGATCGCCGACGACACCTTCAACGAGATGCTCTATTCGGCGTGGAATGGCGGACTTCTGGAGTTCCCGGTGCCGCCGTCGATGCTTGGCGCGGTCGACCTGAGCTCCTACGGCGTCACGAACCTGACCTTGAAGCTGAGCGCGATGCTGGCGCCGACGATGGACGACTGCAATCCAACCAGCGAAGTCATTGCGCATGTTGGCGATTTGCGGGTCGACGCGAGCATGCAGCTGTTCGGCCAACAGATGGACGTCGTCGTCTACACGACCCTCAAGGCGGGCGTGACCATCTCGGCGGCGAACGGCGCGATCGGTATCGCGCTGACCGGCATCAAGCAGGCGGACCTGCAGGTGGACATCGCGCAGGACAACCTCGTGAGTTCCGAAGGGATGTTGGAGCAGCTGGTCAAGGACAACCTGCTCGGCGCGCTGATTGGCAAGCTCAGCGGCAGCGCGCTCGGCTCCTTCCCGTTGCCGGCCATCGACTTGAGCGGGACGATGCC
>CAIXAA010000347.1 GCA_903917305.1 uncultured Myxococcales bacterium
CAGACGGCGAAGATGGAAACGCAAGCAAAAACGATGCGATGGAACATGTGGAACTCCTGAGGTCGTTGGGGGGACGAGGTGAAGGCGGGATCGTACAAGGCGCGCCCGGATCGCACAAGCGCGCGGGCGCAAGCGTGCCTTGACCTGCGAGCCGCCGCGGCCATCCTTGGCGATCCGCCTGTCCTGCCGTAGAGTCCTGCCATGCCGCTGCAACCGCACCAGCTTCGCCTGCTCCTGACCGCCCTGCTGCTGCTCCCGGCCGCGCACGCGCTGGCCGAGGATCCCGCGCCGCTGCCGAACGCACCGACCGCCGCGCAGACCGATCTGCCTGAAATTCCGCCGCCTCCGGCCTGGATGCAATGGCATGGCTGGTCGGACGATGGGCAGTTCCTGGCGTGGCGCGAAGGCAACTCGGAACAGCAGATGGCGCGCGGGCAACCCGTCGAGATCGCCCGCGTCGACGCCAAGGGCGCGATCCTGGCGCGCGAGCACATCGTGGAGAACCCGGCGGCGGTGCTCGAAGCGCGGCACATCCACATCCGCGCGGTGGCGGAGACCGAAGCGGTGACGCCCAGCGACGTCCTGGTGCGCACGACGGGGCAGCGGCTGCTGGCCGTGCTGGCGCGCGACGAGCCCGCGCCGATCGCGGGGGTGATGGAGAAGCGCGGTGACGAGTACCACTTGCGCGCGCGCTGGCAGGTGCGCGGGCCGGTGGAGGACATCCGCGTGACGGCCGCGGAGGACGAGCAGCACCGCCGGCTGGCGCTGATTGTGCATACCGGCAGGGGCAAGTCGCAGCAAGGCACGCTTCTGGTCTTGCCGCTGATGCCCGGTTCGTCGTTCAATGCGCCCGCGGATTTGCCTGCCGCAGCCACCCCGGCCGCGCCCGATGCCGCCAAGCGAGCCTCGCCATGACCACCATCCTCATCATCGAAGACGAACCGGACCTGCGTGAGCTGGTGTCGCACCAGATCGAAGCGGCCGGCATGACGGCGATCGGCGCGGGCACCGGGCTCGAAGGCCTGGCGCTGGCGCGCTCCAAGCGGCCGGATCTGGTGCTGCTGGACTTGATGCTGCCGGACATCCAAGGCGTGGAAGTGTGCCGGCGTTTGCGCGCGGAGGGGGCGACGGCGACGCTGCCGATCATCATGCTGACGGCGCGCACCAGCGAGTTCGACCGCGTGCTGGGCTTCGAGACCGGCGCGGATGACTACGTGCAAAAGCCCTTCTCGAACCGGGAGTTGATCCTGCGCGTGCAGGCCGTGCTGCGCCGCCGCGGGCCGCAGGCGGAGGACGACACCGTGCTGACGGCGCCGGGGCTGCAGGTCGACACGGCGCGCCATCAGGTGCGGGTCGAAGGCGAGGAGATCAAGATGACGGCGCTGGAGTTCCGGCTGCTGGTCACGCTGGTGTCGCGCAAGGGCCGGGTGCAGACGCGCCAGATGCTGCTGGAGGACGTCTGGGGGCTGTCGCCGGACATGCAGACGCGCACGGTGGATACGCACGTGAAGCGGCTGCGCGAGCGGCTGGGCAAGGCGGGCGACGCGATCGAGACGGTGCGCGGCGTCGGCTACTGCTTTCGCGAAGCGCAGGACGCGCGATGACGGACTCCTCGGCCACGACCGAGTCCGCGACGACGCAACCCGCGCAGCAGCCGACCGACGCGTCGGCGAAACCGGGGCGCAAGGAGCCGCGGCACAACCTGTTTTCCACGATGCTCGACGCGATGACCGATGGCGTCATGGTGGTCGACGACAAGCTGCGCGTGGTGGTGACCAACCGGGCGCTGCGCGAGACGCTGCTGCTGCCGCCCGGGAGCCATGGCCAGCCGCTGCTCAAGGTGCTGCAAGAGCCGCGACTTCACGAGGCCTTCCAGAAGGTGCTGGGCGGCGCGGGGCCGTGCAACGTGGAGTTCGTGCACCGCGGCCTGCAAACGCGTGTCGAGGACGTGCTGGTGGTGCCGCTGCCGGACCACGTCGACTACGGCCACCGCGCGCTGGGCGTGTTCCGCGACGTGACGGAGCGGCGCGAGCTGGACCGCATGCTCATGGATTTCATCGCGAATGCCAGCCATGAGCTGCGCACGCCGACGACCGCCATCCTGGGCTACGCCGAGACGCTGGCGGAGGCGCCGCCGACCGATCCGGAGACGCTGCACCGCTTCCACCAGACCATCCACCGGCACGCGCAGCGGCTGTCGGTGCTGCTGGGGCAGCTGCTGGACCTGACGCGGCTGGATGCCAACACGTACCGCATGCAGCTCGAAGCGCTGGACTTGAAGCCGGTCTTGCAGGCGGCGGTGGAGCAGCAGCAGGAGATCGCGCAGGATTCCGGGCTTTCGGTGCACCTGTCGGTGCCGGGCAACCTGCCGACGGTGTGGGCGGACCGCGGCGCGGTCGAGATCATCATCGGAAACCTGTTGCAGAATGCGATCAAGTACACGCCGCCGGGCGGTGGGCGCGTCGAGGTCAAGGCGCGCGCGGATGGGCCGGCGCGGGTGCGGATCTCGGTCATCGACAGCGGCATCGGCATCGCGACCGAGGATCAAGCGCGGGTGTTTGAACGGTTTTATCGCGTCGACCGCGGCCGCAGCCGGCAGATGGGCGGCGTGGGCCTGGGGCTGTCGATCGTCAAGACGCTGGTGGACCACCTGGGCGGCAAGCTGGAGCTCTCCAGCGCCGTGGGCAAGGGGTCGACGTTTTCGGTGGTCTTGCCGCGGGCGGTGGTGTAGCCCTCACCCCCGGCCTTCGGCGTGTCCCTCTACCGCTCGGCGGGAGAGGGACCGTCGCGCAGCGACAGGGTGAGGGGAACCTAGCGCAGCGCCCCAAACCGCTCCGCCACATACTCCGGCGAAACGCGCACGCCGTTGATGATCGTCGCGATGTACACGTCGCGCTTGTCGAACTCCGCCTCGAGCGCGTCCATGATCGGATCCGCCTCTTCCTTGCTGATCGCCTCGATCGCCTCGACGTCCTCGTTGATCGCCTTGACCTGCTTCTGCAGCGCCTGGTAGATGCGCCACTCGGACTCATCCCAGTTGTAGATCGCGAGCTGCGCCAGCAGGCCGTTGCGGTTGTCGAAGATCTCCTTGCGCAGCACCTTCTCGAGGTGGCTGCCGTCGATCTTCGCAGGGCGATAGCCTTTGAAATACCGGTAGAACACGGCGCGGTCGAGGCGCTCCAGCTCCGGCAGGAAGGTGCGCATCGGGATGGCCCGGCACATGCGCGCAAAGAGCTTGACCGGCAGCGAAGCCAACGCTTCGATGGCGTCCTGGTCGTCGTTGCGCGTCTCCTCGGCAGGCGCCGCGGGCTCGGTGGTGTCGGTGGGCTGAAGGTCGGTCATCGCTCGTATGCCTCGGCCGTCTTGCGGCATGGGGGGCCGACGAATCTAGCGCCGTGCGGCTTGGGTGGCAAGGGCTCGCGCCATCTCGCCTGCCGCCGCCCGCGTGCACTTGCGTGTGCAAGCCGCTGTTTCTGCGCATGCCTGCTTTGCGCGGGGCGCCGCCGCGTGCTATCTGACCCTAAGAGACTTCTCCGCGGCGAGGCCGAGGGAACGCGTCAGGACTGGGCCATGACGGACTCGCAACCAGCCAAGAACCGCCTGCATGCCCTCCTCGAGGTGGCGAGCGCCATTGCGTCGGAGCGCGATCTCGACGTCCTCCTGCGCCTCATCCTGCACGAGACGACCGTGGTCGCCGACGCGGATCGCGGCACGCTGTTCCTCATCGATCCGGACACCGGCGAGCTGTGGTCCAAGCTGGCAGACGGCGTCGGCCAGGACGCGGAGATCCGCTTTCCGGCCACGGCAGGCATCGCCGGCCACGTCGCGTCGACCGGGCAGGTCGTGTTGCTGAATGACGCCTACGCCGATCCGCGCTTCAACCGGCAGGTCGATCGCGACACCGGCTACCGCACGCGCTCCCTGCTGGCCGTGCCGCTGCGCGAGATGCGCGGCGACATCGTCGGCGTGCTGCAAGTGCTGAACAAGAAAAGCGGACCTTTCGATCAGGAGGACGCGGACGTGCTGCTGGCCCTGGCCGGCCAGGCCGCCGCGGCGATCCAGAACGCGTTGCTGCATCAGGACATCAAGCGGCTGTTCGAAGGCTTCGTCAAGGCGTCCGTCGTGGCGATCGAATCGCGCGACCCGACGACGGCCGGTCACTCGGAGCGCGTCGCGGCGCTGACGCTCGGCCTGGCCGATGCGCTGGAAGGTCCGGCGTCGCCCAAGTCTTCGGTGGTGATGGCGACCGCGGAGCGCCGCCTGGAACTGCGCTACGCCGCCTTGCTCCACGATGTCGGCAAGTTCGGCGTGCGCGAGACGGTGCTGACCAAGGCCGAGAAGCTCTATCCGCACGAGCTGGAGCACATCCGCCAGCGCTTCGCCCACGCCCGCGCGCGCCTGGAGGCGGAGTCGCTGCGCAAACGACTGCAGCTGGCGATCGACGGCGCGGCGCTGACGGTCATCGATCGCGAGGACAAGGCGCTGCAAGCGCGCCTGGAGGCGTTTGCCAAGTACCTGGAACTCATCGAGTCCTGCAACCGCCCCGGGCCCTTGATGCCGCATGCGCAGGCCCAGATCCTGCTGATGCGCGAGCTGACGTTTCCGGGCCAATGCGGGGAGGCGGAGCCGCTGCTGACCGCGCAGGAGGCCGCCGTGCTGACCCTGCCGCGCGGCAACCTGACCGACGCGGAGCGGCACGAAGTCGAGGGCCACGTCAGCCATACCTTCCGTTTTCTCTCGCAAATTCCGTGGACGCGCGCGCTGCGCCGCGTGCCGGAGATCGCCCACGGCCACCACGAGAAGATGGACGGCAGCGGCTACCCGCGCGGCATCCACGGCAACGAGCTGTGCATCGAGGCGCGGATGATCGCGGTGGCGGACGTGTACGACGCGCTCACGGCGGCGGATCGGCCGTACCGCAAGGCCGCGCCTCACGAATTGGCGGCGCGCATCCTGCGCGAAGAGGCGGCGCGCGGCCTGCTCGACAGCCACCTGGTCGAGGTGTTCCTGACGCGCGGCGTGCCGCAGCGGGTGCTGAACTACGAGAACGCGAGCCCGCAGCAGGTGCGGCGCGTGTCGGGCGTGTTCAGCAAGGAATCGCTGTAGTTTCGGAATCCGGCTCGGGTTCCGGCTCCGGCTCCGGGCTCAGGCCTTCGGCCGAAACGCCACGACGCGCTCCGGCCGGGTCTCCATGCGCGGACCGCCCACCAGATCGATGCAATACGGCACGGCGGCCATGACCGCCTCCAGGCACTCGCCAATCGCCTTGGGCTTGCCCGGCAGGTTCAGGATCAGCGAGCGCCCGCGCACGCCGGCCGTCTGCCGGCTGAGGATCGCGGTCGGCACGAAAGCCAGCGAAGCGCGGCGCATCTGCTCGCCAAAGCCTTCCAGCTCCTTGTCCAGCACGGCGCGCGTCGCTTCCGGCGTCACGTCGCGCAGCGCCGGCCCGGTGCCGCCGGTGGTCACCACGAGGCAACAGCCTTTGTCGTCGCAGAGTTCGCGCAGCGTCGCCTCGATGGCGTCCTGCTCGTCGGGAATCAGCCGCACGATCGCCTGCCACGGCGAGGCGACAACATCCTGGAACCACGCCTGGATCGCCGGACCACCCAGGTCTTCGTACTCGCCGCGACTGGCCCGATCGCTGACCGTCACGATGCCGATGCGGATCCCGCTCATGGGTTTGCCTTGCTGTACACGCACTTGGCGTTTACGCACGCGGGCGCGGGCGCCACGCACTTGGGTGTCGAGTAGCCGCACTTGGTGGCAAAGTCCGTGTCCTTGCACACTTTCTGATCCAGCGCCGAGAGCCCGTCCGCGAACGACTGCGCCTGCGCCTTGCTGAGCGCGATGCCGCACGTCCCCTGGCACGCCGTGCTGGACGCCACGACGACGCAGTCGGCGTCCTTGGCGCACAGCTGGTGGTTCGTCGTCAGCGTGTCGAGGCCGGCAGCGAGCGCCGCCTTCAAGTTGTCACAGCTCGCTTCGACGCAAGGCGCGTTGGGCGAGAACTGGATCCAGCCGGCTTTGCAGACCCATTGGCCCTTGTCGCAGACCTCGTCCGGTGGCGGCTTGCCCCAGCAGGTGTCCGGCGGGCACGTCGCGGCGTCGATGCTGCCGTTCGGGCAGGACCAGGTGGTGCCGGCGCACACGGCCTCGACGAGCGCGTCCGAACCGCAAGCCGTCGCACAAGTCGGCGCATCGACAGGACATTGCGGCACATCGGCCGGCGGGACGTCTTGCGCCGCACCGTCCGCATTCGCCGGAGCATCCGCGGCTGCGCCATCCGGCGCCGTTGCGTCGCTCGCCGCATCCTTGCCGGCATCCTGGGCGATGGCGACGTCGGGCTTCGCAGCGCCCGCCGATCCGCTGCTGCTGCCACAAGCCGCCGCGGCAAAAGCCAACGCAACTACAAGGTACCGCATGATCGCTCCTATTCGTCGGGCTGGATCGCCTCGAAGGTCGTCTGGTCGAGCACGAGGCAATCGTCCGCTTTCGAGCGCGGATCGCCGCGTCCCCTGATGCGAAACGTCGACATCGTGCCGTCGCAGTCGAGGTCACCGTACGCCGACACCGTGTAGCGCGCGTCGCCCAGCGTGCCTGCCGCCTCGTAGGCATAGACAAAGGCTGTCGGTCCCAGCAGCTGGAAGTGCAACGTCTTCCAAAGCGTGCGGTTCCACTCGATCTTGGCGGGATCGCACGCGCAGCCGCCCAAGGTCACCGTCTTGTCGCAGCAGCTGGCCGGCACGATCGTGCGGATGCTGCCGCGCGGGAACTGGCAGACCATGCGGCCGCCGTTCTCGTCGGGCTTGGGTTTGACGTAGTAGATCGCGGCGGAGCGGGCGATGCGCGCCAGTTCGCGAATGGCGTCGCTCTCCTGGCTGCGGCCCATGAGGCGCGGCACGCCCCAGACGAGCGTGAGGAGCGTGATCAAGGCCAAGGCGGCGATGGCGAGGCGGCGCAGGGTCATCGGGTCTCCGCGGCGCGAGCGCCAGCCAGGAACGGATAGCGCGGTCCGCGGCCAAGCGCAACTAGTCGGCCGACCTCAGCCGCACCGTCATCTGCACGTCCTCGATCCGCTGGCCCAGGACCTCGAAGCGGTCCTCGACGCGGCCGACCTCGCGAAACCCGAAGCAGCGGTAGAGGTGCATCGCCGCCAGGTTGTGCGAAAATACGCCCAGATCCGCCCACTGCAGCGACGGCTGCTGGCGCGCCCACGCCAGCCCTTCCTCGAGCAGCGCATGCCCCACGCCGCGGCCCCGCCACTCGGCGTACAGCCCCATCGCGAGCTGACAGCGGTGCAGCTCCGCCGGCAGCGTGCCGCCGCGCAGGTCCAGGTGCCCGACGACGCCGCGATCCGGCCGCTGGCGGCGCTCCACGGGCGTGAGCGTCAGGTCGCGCACCACGAACACGCGGCGCCACTCGGTCTCTTGCACGCGCCGCGCCATGCACCGGCTCCAGGACTGAACGCGGCGCTGCATGTCCAGCGCGGAGCGGCTGACCTCGCGCGGCTCCACCGGCGAATACACCAAGCCATTCGCGCCATTGTCCGCAAGGTGCTGCCGCAGGTGGTGCACGAAGGAGGAGGCGTGCTCCGGGTCGAGGCGCTCGATGGCGTAGGTCGCGTTCATCCTACTCCGCAAGCGCCGACAAAACGCCGATCGAGCGATCACCTTCTGGGACGCATCGAATCGGCAGGAGGGCGGACATGGCAGGCCTCGTGGCAAGAGAAAGTGTCGCAGTGACAGGGCAGTTCGGCAACTGGGCGGAACCGGCGCTGGATCGGGCTCCGGCTCCGGTCCCGGCTCCAGCTCAGGCTCCGGCTCCGGCTCCGGTCCCGGCTCCGGCTCCGGTCCCGGCTCCGGATCGGGATCCGGCTCCGGATCGGGATCCGGTTCGCGATCCGGCAGCGGATCCGGAGATCGCGCTTGCAGACTCCGGCCGCTTGCAGTCCACTGCCGCCTCCATGCCGACCGCGC
>CAIXAA010000348.1 GCA_903917305.1 uncultured Myxococcales bacterium
ATCTTCGTTGGCGGCCACGCCCCGCGCTTCTGGGACAGCGGCTCGCAGCATGACATCCTTGTCAGCCGCCGCGGCCCCGCATGAGGACCCGTCCAGAAACCGCCGGGCCAACGTGCCTCGCAGGCGTCGCCGCGAATCCGCATCGGTGAGCCTGACGACCGGACAACGGGAAACCGCGCGCAGTGCAAGGGCTTCTTGCACAAGCGCTTTACTGCCCTTCGGCGGCCAGCTCGGCCTCAGCGGCCTTGAGCAGGCTCTTGTACGTCCCGTTGCTCGGGTCCAGCTTGACGGCCTTCTGCAGGTAAAGGACCTTCAATTTCGCCTTGTTCGCCTTCTGGGCCAGGGCGGCCATCTTCGAGGCCTCCTGCTGGGCCGGCGAACCTTCGTCGCTGGAGGCCGGCGGCGGGCGCGGCGCTTCCACCTTGGCGGGCGCCTCCGGCTTGGCGGCGGGCTTCTCGGCCGCGGGCTTCTCCGCCACAGGCTTCTCCGCAGCCGGCTTCTCGGTCTTGGCGACAACCGCCTTGTCCTGCGCGACCTTGCGCGCGGCTTCCTTGGCTGCCTTGGCCGCCGCCAGCTTCTCCAGGGCAGCCTTGTGGGCCGCCTCCTTGGCCGCCTTGGCCTTCTCCGCCTTGTCCGCCTTGTCCTGCGCGGCCTTGGCCTTCATCGCCGCGAGCTTGTCCGCCTTGGCCGCCGCCTTCTTGTCGGCAGCCGACTGGCGCGACGAAGCCTTGGCCGCTGCTTCCTTTTCCTCCGCGGCCTTGGCCTTGGCTGCCGCTTCCTTGTCCGCCGCAGCCTTGGCCTTGGCCGCCGCGGCCTTCTCCGCGGACTCCTTGTCGGCGGCGTCCTTCTCAGCTTTCGCCTTTTCTGCCGCGACCTTGTCAGCCGATGCCTTCTGGTCGATGGCCCGCCGCGCTTCGGCCTTGAGCCGCGCTGCCGGCGCATTGCCCGGATTGAGCGCCAGCGCCGCTTCGGCCTTCTCCAGCGCAGCCTTCGGGTCGGCAGCGAGCGCCGCATTGCCCTGATCGACCAGCTGCGACACCGTCGCCGCCTTCTGCGCATCCGCGGCCGCAGTCGGCGCCAACGCCGGCACGGGGGCGGGCGCGGGCGCGGGCGGTGGCGTGGCAGCCACAGCCGCCGGAGCCGCCGGCGGAACCGCCATGACAGCCGTGTCACCCGCAGGTGCCATGACATCGGGCGCAGCCGCGACAGGCGCCGCGGGTGCAGCCGCCGGCGCGGGAGCCGGCGCAGGAGCCGGAGCTGCCGCAGCTTCGGGGGCCGGTGCCGCGGCCTCAGGGCCTGGCGCGGGTTCGCCCGCGGGCGCCGGGGCCGGCTTCTCCGCGACTGGATTCGAGATGGTCCAGATCGCCCAACCCGCCATGGCGGCAACGAATGTGCCGATGGCGACGATCACGCCCTTGCCGACCTTCGCCTTGGGCGGCGTCGGCGGCATCTGCTCGTGCAGCTCCTCGGCCGACAGGCTCGGGTCCTCGTTGAAGAAGTTGCTCTCGGCGATCTCGACGCGCATGGTGCGCGCCGTCATCGGCCGGCCCGGCGAGTTGCCCGTGGTCGACTTGGCCGAGTCGGCCGCCAGCTTGGCGCCCGCCGCGGTCACGGCAGCCAGGTTGTAGATCTGCGTCTTGGCCGCCGGTGCCTCTTCTTCGGCCGCGACGACCGCAGGCGCCACCGGGGCTTGGACGCCGCTCTTGCCAGGTCCGCGCGCCGCCTCGCCGGCCATCAGGGTCGAGCGATCGCGACCGCCCTTGCGGCCCTTCTTGCCCTTGCGGCCGTAATCGCCAGAAGTAGCGGAATCACTGGACGATCCGGGGACGCCAGCGCCGCTCGGCTCGCCAACGTCGAGTTCTTCGCCTTCGTCGTCCGCAGCCGCGGCAGCGGCCTCATGCGGCGCAACAGCGGCTTGAGCAGCAGCAACGACTTCCGGAGCAGCCGGCTTGACTTCGGGTGGCACCGGCTTGGCGGGCGCCTGCAGCACCGGCAGATCCGCTTCGCTGCTGCCGCCGACGCGCGCCAGGGCCTCGTTCATCATCTCCGAGGAGATCTTGATCGTCGACATGATGTCGGAGCGATCGCCAGCCTCGGGGCGCCAGATCGGGCTGCTTGCGGGCGCCGCACTGGGCAGATCCGCAGGCGTCTCGGCCTCGGCAGCCTCTGCGGGGGCAGGCGCGGGTTCCGCGGCCGGGGCCGCTTCCGCCACCGGAGCCGGAGCCGGGGCCGCAGCCGTCTCGGCAACGGCTGCCGTTGCAAGCACTTGCGCCGGCGCAGCCGCTGCTTCCTGGCGCGCCTCCGGCACGATCGTCGTCTCGCTTGCCACGGCCGGCGCAAACTGCTGCGCGGCGGCTTGGGCCAGCGCCAGCCACGCCTGCGGCGTCGGCCGGCGCGCCGGGTCCTTGTCCAGGGCATCGGCGATCAGCGCCTGCAAGTCCTTGACTCCCTTGAGGGCCGGCTTGACCAGATCGAGGCGCAGCGGCTTCTCCACCGCCTGGCGCTTGAGCGTCATCAGCGGCTGGCTCGACGTGAACGGCGGCTTGGAGGCGGCCAGCGCCCACAGGACCAGCGCTGCCGAGTAGAGATCCGAAGTCGCGGTCGCGGGCTGGCCCTTGCACAACTCCGCCGCGAGGTACTCCGGCGTGCCGTAGAAGGCGTCCGCGGATGCGCCGCCCTGATACGCCGGCAGCAGACGCCACCAACCGATGCCGAAGCAGCGGATCGCGCCTTCATTCAGGGACTCGCCCTGCAGCCACACGCGGTGCGGACCGAGATCGAGGTGCTGCACGTGCGCCGCCGCCATCGCGGTCAGCGCCCGGCCCAGGGCCAGGCCCAGGCGGATGAGCTGCGGCAACTCCAGGCGATCCTTGCGGGCCATCACGTCGGACAGCAGCATCCCGGGCGCGCCTTCGGTGGCGAGCCAGGTGCCTTCCTCGCAGCGGCCGGCGGCGTACGTGAACTGCACGTCCGGGCAGCCGAGCAGGCGGCGGTTGTCGGCGATGATGGCGTCAAGGACGGCGTCGCTCGTGTCCGCCGCGCTCGACGGCAAGAGCAGCAGGGCCGGCGCGCCGAGCGTCTCGTCCCGGACGACGTGCAAGGTGCCCAGCTTGGAGTCTTCCAGGCTGGCAAGTACGACAAAGCGTTGAGCAATCCGTCGTTCCGTCATCCGATCCGATCCCTTGGCCCGCGGGGGCGAGGCGGTGCCCGGCAGGCACGATTCGCAGGGCAGACACGTGCTGTTTCACGTTCTGCCTCAGGTTCTGCTTCACTCGCGTCGGCGTCGCGCCCGGCGCAACCACAGGCGCGCTCGGGGCAGGCGACTTCCAGCGCGGCAAGCACCGGCGGATGCGCTGACATTTCCGCCGGCCCGCGAAGTTATCATAGGCGCGCAGGACGCGAAACGGCAAGGCGTCCGCAGGAGGCGGACAACTGGCTGGCGGCACCGGGATTTGGCCGCGAGGCGGGGCATGGCACGGGCCACACAATTCTTCACAACCGCGGGCCGCACAGAATCTGCAATGGAGATTCCGGGCTTGCCCGCGCCGGTCACGCGCTGCGCACGCCTTCGGCAGTAAACGGGAAGTGCGACAGGCCGATGCGATTGCCTTCCGGATCCCGCACATAGAGCGTCCAGGCGCTCTCGAAGACGATCTCTGCGCCGCAGTAGGCCAGATGGTCGCGCCAAACACCGCGATTTTGCCAGGAAATTTCAAGCGCCAACAGGTGCAGGCCCGGCGTGTCGCTCTGCCAGGTGGCCGGATGCGGCTCGCCGGCGCAGCGCTCCAAGGCGACCACGCCGGTGCCCAGACGCAACCAGACGCTGCGATCGCCGCCGCGATCCTCGGGGCGGTCCGACGGCCAGCGCCTCTCGACGCGCAGGCGCAGGACGCGCTCGTAGAAGCGCACCATCGTTGGCAGATCGCGGCACTGGATGGCGATGTGGTGCAGGCCGAAAGGCGCGATGGGCGGAATGGTCATGGGGATCCTGCACGCTCCTGCCGGGTTCGTATCGACACGCGACACGCGCTTGGGCTAGTCTTGGCGACTGCACCTGTTTCCGGCCCGATCGCACGGTCGACGCCGGCAGCGGGGAGCGCGTCCGCACTTCCAGCCTTGGTTTGAACATGCATCCAAGTTCCGCAAACCTGCTGCGCCGCCCGACCCTGCTGCCTCGCCCGGCGACGCGTTCCGTGGGCCTTGGCCTTTGCCTGTTGCTGGGCTTGCTTGCGGCGCTTCCCGGCTGCAGCAGCCGCGAGTTCGACGCCGTCAAAGAGTACAAGGTCTTCCTGGAAAAGGCCAAGCCGGCGCTGGCGTCGATGAACAAGTCGCGCGAGGAGCTCTACCAGCTCAGCGACCCCGACCAGATGCTGCCGCTGTTCCGCGACAAGCTGCTCGCGCAGGTCGAGGAGCTGCGCCAGCTCGCCAAGGACCAGCCGCCGCCGGAGACGTACCTCGGCAAGATCCATATCGAATTGCAGCAAACGCTCGATCGCTACGCCGAGAGCACCAAGCACCTGGTGGAGCGCCTCAAGTCCAAGAGCGACGACGAGCGCGAGCAGGCCATCATCCTGTGGGGCGAGGACGACCAGAAGTTCGGGCGCGAGATGAGCGCGCTGGTCGACAACTTGTCGCAATACTTGGATAAGCTGAAGAAGTGAACGCTGCGGCAGGCGGAGCCGCATCGCGGCGTTCATCCTGGGCGAAGCGAAGGATCTGCTAGCGCCGCCGGCGCCGGCGACCGCGACGCTCGCCATTGGCATCGCCGCCGTCCTGCCCACCCTGCACCGCAGGCTGCGGATTCTGCGCAACCATCGCCGGCGCCGCGCCCGGCGCGATCACCAGGCGGCGCCGATCCGGCGCACCCGTCGCCAGCACGTGGATGCCCTGGCTGCGGCTCAACTGCGCCGTCAGGAAGCGCAAATCGCCCTGGCCGATCGGCCCGACCGAGATCGCCTTGCCCAGCTTGGCCACCTTCTGCGCCAGCGCCTGCGCGACCTTGTCCAGACCCTCGGGCCGCCGGCGGCGAAAGCCGTCCGCGTCGATCGACAGCCGCGTGCGCCGCAGCGCGTAGCGGTTGATCGCCTTGTTGAGGATGAACTGCATCGACTCCAGCACCCGCGTGTCGCCCGCCGGCGCCAGGGCCGGATCGAGGTCGGACAGGCGCACGACGACTTGATCTTCCTCGACGCGGCACTCGATGCCCGGCACCTTGGCGCCGAGCAGCTCGAACAGGCGCTGCGCAACCTGGCGTGCAATCTCGACTTTCTCTTCGAGCGTGACGTTCAGGCGCAGGCCACCGCCCTCCTCGAGCCCTTCGTCATCCGTGTCGATGCCTTCTGCGCGATCGGTCGGTTCGGTCATGGCAGACTCCTCGGCGTTACGCCTTGGCCGGACTCTTGTCGGCGCGATTGTACACCATCGTCTGGGCAATCCCGAGGACGGTGTTGGTCAGGATGTAGAGCGTCAAACCCGACGGCAGCTGCAGCATCATCAGCGTGAACAGCGCCGGCATGAAGTACAGCATCATCTTCTGCTGCATCGGGTCGCCACCCGCCTGCGGCGTCAGCTTCTGCTGCGCGAACATCACCGCGCCCAGCACCGCCGGCAGCACGTAGTAGGGGTCGCGCTGCGTCAGATCCGTCACCCAGCCGAACAGCGGCTGGTTGTAGAGGTCCACCGACGCGTTGATGGTGCGGTAAAGCGCAATGTAGATCGGCATCTGCAGCATCAGCGGCAGGCAGCCGCCCAGCGGATTGACGTTGTGCTTCTTGTAGAGCGCGAACGTCGCCTGGTTCAGCTCCTGCGGATCGGCCTTGTCCTTGCCCTGCTTTTTCGCCTTCTCTTCCAGTTCCTTGCGGATCTTGTCCAATTCCGGCTTGATCTTCTGCATGTTGCGCATGCTCTTCATGCTCTTGCCGGTGATGGGCCAGAGCAGCGCCTTGACCAGGACCGTGAGCATGAGGATCGCCAGCGGCCAGGAGCCGGACAGGCCGTGCGCGAACTTGAGGACGGCGAGCATCGGCCGGGCGATGAGGCCGAACCAGCCGAAATCGATGGCAGCTTCCAGGTTGTGGCCGGCGGGCTTGAGCAGATCGATCTCCTTGGGACCGGTGTAGAGCTCGAGGCCGTAGGTCTTCTGGCGCAGCGTGGCCGGCGACGGACAGGCGGTGCCGCCCCAGGAGGCCGCGAACCAGGCCGGCACGCAGCTGTCGCTGGCGGCGGCCAAGGTCTCGGGGGCGGTGCGCAGGCGCGCCATGACGACGCCGTTGGCCAGGGCGGTCAACCGCACGTCGCTCTGCGGCGAGAAGCCGCCGACCGGTGCGGTGGCCATCAGGAAGTAGCGTGAATCAATGGCCATCCACTCGGGCGCCGCCGAACGGCCGCGCTTGTCGGCATCGGCGTCGAGCAGGCTCTTGGCGTCCAGGTGCGTCGCTTCGCCGGCGACCGAGAACCCGGCGCCCTTGGTGTCCGGCGGTCCGGCAAACATGGCGAGGAAACCGCCACCGCCCTGGCCCGGGTTCTGGAACGTCGTCACCTCGTGGGCCAGCCGGTAGCGCACTGGCGCGCTGCCCAGGTTCACCACCGTGACCTCGAGGCGCAGGATGAACGGCGCATCGGTGCCGCCGACGGTGTAGCGTTTCGTGAGATAGATCGGGCTGTTGACGCGCTTGGGGTCCGGCCACGCCAGCACGACCTCGCTCGCCGACTGCGCGACCACGCCCCACAGCGGATCGGCCTTCTGGTAGGCGGTCAGGCGCGTATCGGTCGCGGTCTCGCTGCCGCCATCCTGGCGGATGCGGAGCTGCACGCTGCCGGCGTCGAGTTCGTCGAACGTGTCGCGGAAGGGGTCCCACTTGGCGTCCCAGGTCTCGACGAGCTCGAGGGGACCCGCGGCGAACTTGGGCTCGGCCCACTTGGCGATGCCCGCGGGCGCTGTCCGCGCCAGCACATGGAACTGCGGGTCTTTCAAGCGCACCGACTCGACGCCGCCCTGGCAGGGCGAGATGCGCCATTGCACGCGGGCGCTCTCGAGCGGCAGGCCCGGCGTCCCCGGCCGGCAGCCGTGCGCGATGATCGGCAGGCGCGGGAGGGCGCTGGTGGGCGTCGCGCTGGCGGGCAGCGCGGCGGGGACGTCGGCTGCGGCCACGTGGACGCCAGAAGCGGCCAGGACGGCGACGAAAGAGAGGAAGAACACTAGCTTGGGCGTCATGGATGCGTCTCTTGGGCGTCGGGCGCCGGGCGCGAAAGGCAGGCACAGGGGGAGGAGAAGGCGGAGGCGGAGCGCGGTGGGACCGGATCGCAGCCGCCGCGGCTCAACGGCTGGCAGCGCAGGAGGCGCCAGACGATCAGGGCCAGGGCGCGCGGCGCGGCGTGCTCGTGAAGCGCGTCCACGGCGTACTGCGAGCAGCTCGGCTCGAAGCGGCAAGCGGCTGGCAGCAAAGGCGAAAGCCAACGACGGTACGCCGCGAGCAGGCCGAGCAGCGGCAGGGCGATGGGCCAATCCCAGCGCGCGCGGTTTCCCGGGGTCACCGGCGCTGCACCTTGAGCGGGCATCAAGCTTCCGTCAGGCGCAGCTGCGCGCCAAGCTGGGTCAACTCGGCCACGACGTCGGCCAGGCTCGCGCCGGGCCAAGGTTGCCGTGCCAGGATCACGAGATCGACCGACTGCGAGACCGTCATCCGTTGCCGCAGCACGCGAAACGCCTCGCGCAGCAGCCGCCGCATCCGCGCCCGCGCCGGCGAATGGCCGACACCGACCGAGACGGCCAGACCGATGCGGTGACGCGGCGACGCCGTGCGCAGCGCGAACAGCCCCACGTGGCTCCCTTGGGCACGACGACCCTTCTTCATGACGCGGCGAAACTCCTCGCTGCGCCCCAGTCGATCGGCACGCGACAGACCGCCGGTGGCGGCCGGCACGGGGCGCTGCTGCGCCTCGGCCTGCGTCCGGTCGCCCGGACGACGCGCGGAGGTCATCGATGGCGCATCACTGGGATTCGGCATCGGCAAGCTCGGCGGCCGGGGCAGTCGCGACTGCGGCCTGGGAGAAGGCGTCTCACGCGTTGTCGCGGGATCACCGTTTCCGCTGGACCAGGTTCCGCAAGATCGACGCGCCGTGGAGGACCGCTCCATCAGCGTCGCGACGTCTTAGCGGGTGGACACCGACAGGCGCAGGCGGCCCTTGGCGCGACGGCGGTTGATGACGGCGCGACCGTGGCGCGTGGCCATCCGGGCGCGAAAGCCGTGCGTGCGGGCGCGGCTGGTGTTGCTCGGGTTGCGCAATCCTTTCTTCACGACTCGATCCTCCAGGCAAGGGCACTCTGCCGGCCCAGGTTGGGGCAGCGAGGCGGGGGCATGACTTTACAGCAAACGCACGCGCTTTGGGGTCAAAATCGCCATTCCAGGCGCCCCGCGACGCTTGCCAGCCCTCACCGTCGTGAGCAACTAGCCCGATCTGCTGAACTTTCACAAACAGGCGGTCCGGCGACCGGCGATCGTCCGCAGGGTCCCGCAGCGGGTCCAGCGTCGACGCGTTGAGATCTCAGATGTTTCTCGTTTGACCTGGCAGGACGGCCCAGGAGGCGTCCGTGCGGTGGCAGCCGGCAGGCGGGTCCCGCGCGGCGGCCGCGGCGCTCTGCAGCCGCGTGATACCGCTGAATAACAGGTCTTTTTCTCTTCCTTCAACCGTCCAATGAGTTGCCTGCGGGCCGGCGACTTTCGTCCGCGCCAAGGCTGGGTTAGCTGGCCACAAGCAGGCGTGCCTGTCAACTTGACGGCCAGGGCGCTTCCCTGTCAAGTTTTTATTCCTTTTGTCTTCATCGACTTGAACAATTGATCCACAGCCCCCCTTGCCGGCAAGGTCCTGCTGGCAGCATTCTCGCCTTGCTGCTCAGGACTGGCTCCGCTGGTCCGCCGCGCAGCGACAGCTCTCCTCATTTGCCACTGATTCTGGTCTGGCTGGATGCGATCCTGCTCCGGGTTCGTGTTCTTGTCGCGTCCATTTGTCTCTGCCCGTTCGCCCAAGGTCGGCGCCTCCGGCCACGCTCCTTCATCCCTCGTTCCACGTCCAGGTGTTCGCAGCACGCAAAGCAGGTTCCCGCAAGACAATCTCCGGCAGCGCGCCTTCGGGTTCGTCTGCCGGCAACAGTTTCTTTCTTCCATCCTGATTTCAGGTAGTCACGTTCCAGCTTCCAGCGGCCGTCCGTTGCAGGCACGTGGCGTCTTTGTCTCGAAGTTCCAGCGCCCCACGAAACGCGTGTCCGTTCCCCAGTCCCTCTCTTCCGTCGACCAGGTGCAGCGAATGTCGGATCTCTGGCAGCAAACCAACAGCCCCTCAACCTTGGATGTGCACGCGTCAGCGGCCGCGGTCGGTGCGCCCGACCTGTGGTCGCAGGCCCTGCTGCACCTGCGCACGACGACGCGCCGTTCGGTGGTCGACTCCTGGTTCGAGAAGATGGCGGTCCTGCGCTCCACGGACGCAGCGGTGCACCTGAGCGTGCCCGACGACCACTTCCGCGACTACATCGAAGCGCACCACCTCGACGCGATCCGCGAGTGCCTGCGGGCGCTGACGGCGCGGCCCGTCGCCGTGCAACTCGAGATCCAGGCGGCCCACACCGCGCACGAACGGCTCTTGCGCGGCAAGCCGGCGCAGCACCACGTCACTGGTCCCAGCAACACTGCTCCGCACCTCGCGCCGATCCCGCAGGGCGGCCAGCAATCGCTTTTTGATGCCGCGCCGTTCGGCATCGAGCCGTGCGCGGAGCCGGCGCCGGAAGCCGCCATCCTGCCGCGCTTCACCCTCGATTCCTTTGTCGTCGGCCTATCCAACCAGCTCGCGACGTCGGCTGCGCGCGCCGTGACCGAGTCGCCCGGCCAGACCTTCAACCCGCTGTTCCTCTATGGCGGCGTCGGCATCGGCAAGACGCACCTGCTGCACGCCATCGGCCACGCTGCCCGCGCGCGCCAGCCCGACCTGCGCGTGCGCTACGTGCCGGCCGAGACGTTCATCGAGGACACGATCCGCGCCATGCGCTCCAAGGAGCCGTCGGCCCGCTCGGTGGTGCGCGACCTGTACCGCGACGGCGTCGACATGCTGCTGATCGACGACATCCAGTTCCTGCAAGGCAAGGAAAAGACGCAGGAAGAATTCTTCCACACCTTCAACGCGCTGCACCAGGCCGGCAAGCAGGTCGTGCTGACCTGCGATCGCTTTCCTTCGGAGCTCCAGCAGTTCCACGATCGGCTGCGCTCGCGCTTCGATTGGGGTCTGGTCGCCGAGATCGCCCCGCCGGACCGCGACCTGCGCTGCGCCATCCTGCGCCAGAAGGTGCAGGAGGCCGGCCTGACCGTGCCCGACGACGTGCTCACCTACCTGGCCGAGCACCTGCGCAACAACGTGCGCGAGTTGGAAGGCGCGCTCAACAAGCTCTCGGCGCACCAGATGCTGCTGTCGCGGGCGGCCGGCACGCAGCGGCCCATCGACCTTGCCCTGGCGCGCTCGGTGCTGGGCCCGCTGATCGAGCTGCCGTCGCGCCAGCTGACCGCGGAGACCATCCAGCGCGCCACGGCGCAGCATTTCAACCTCAAGGTCACGGACTTGAAGGGCGCGCGCCGGCACCGCAACGTGGTCGTGCCGCGCATGATCGCCACGCACCTGATCCGCAAGCACACGCCGCTGTCGTACCCGGACATCGGCCGCGTCTTTGGCGGTCGCGATCACTCGACGGCCATCCACGCCTGCCAGAAGGTCGAGTGGATGCTGCAGACCGATCCGGCGATCCAGGCCGCGGTGCAGGCGATCGAGACGATGCTCGGTAAGTAGACGTTTCTTCTCCATTTTCTCTACTCATCGCTTTTCCTGTCGCTGCCTCGCGCGGCTTGACGGATGCGCCGGTCGTTCAAGCCGCGCGCGCCGGCCGTGCGCCGCCAGCGCGTCACACTTGTCCACAGGCTGACCTTGCCGCTCGCGATCAGCCTGTGCACGACTTGGGCACAAGCCCGGCCGCGCTGTGGACCGGCTGGGGTCAAGCAAGGGGGTCATGTGGACGGTCCGGACCCCCTGTGGACATGCACCTCGTTCATCCACAGTTCCGTGCCACTTCGTCCACAGCCGGCTGCAGCACAAGTGCTTGATCACCAACGAAGATTCTGCTTGTCCCTCTTCTCGACAGGCCCTGACATGCATCGACAAGGAGATCTCTGTCCTTCCCCTTCCACCCCAAAAGCCGCCAGCGAAGCGGCCGGGCTTCGGGGGGCTTTGCAAGGCGCGCCAGACGCGGTAGAACCCGCGCGTTTGACGTCCGTCCCGCCCTTTTTCCGTCCAGGCCCGGTCAGGAGACAAGATGAAGGTCCGCATCGACAAGGCGGCGCTGATGGTGCCGCTCTACCGCGCCCAAGGCATCGTCGACAGGAAGACGACCACCAACGTGCTCGCTGGCGTGCACATCGTGGCCGGTGAAGATGGCTTGACCTTCGCTGCGACGGACTACGAAGTCACGATCGCCGCCGAAGTGTCCGCCGACGTCACCGAGCCCGGCGCCGTGCTGGTCAACGGCCGCGCCTTGTTCGACGCCGTGCGCGCGCTGCCCGATGGCGCCACGCTGCAGCTGTCCAGCGACGCCAACCACCGCCTGCTCATCGAAGCCGGCCGTTCCTACTACCATCTCAACGGCTTCCCGCCGGAAGAGTACCCGACCGGCGCCATGGACGAAGCCGTCGGCCGCAGCATCCTGTGCGACAAGAGCCAGGTCGAGACCATGCTCAAGCGCACGCTGTTCTCGGTCGCCACCGACGACACGCGCGCAGCCCTGTGCGGCGTGCTGTTCGAGATCGAGCCCGAAGGTCCCGGCCAGGCGCGGCTGCGCATGGTCTCCACCGACGGCCACCGCCTCTCGAAGGCCGAGCGCACCATCGCCGCCGCCGATTACGACGGCACCAAGCACCGTTGCATCATGCACCGGCGCGGCGCCGCGGAGCTGCTGCGCATCCTCGAAGGCAGCGACCCGTCGGTGCGCATCGAGTTCATCGGCCGCAACATCGTGTTCTCCAGCGACAAGGCGCGTCTGCAAGTCCGCCAGATCGAAGAGAACTTCCCGGACTACAGCCGCGTCATCCCGGAGAAGGGCGATGTCTCGATCACCCTCGAGACCAGCTCCTTTGCCTCCTCCCTGCGCCGCGTGTCGTCACTCGGCTCGAGCCGCGACAACACGGTGCGCCTCGAGCTGAGCGAAGGGCACATCGCGCTCGAGATGACGTTCCCGGAGATCGGCACCGCGCACGAGGAACTCGAAGTGCCGGAGTGGAAGGGCGCGCGCCTCAAGGTGGGCTTCAACCCCAAGTACCTGCTCGATGTCTGCAGCGTGCTGTCGACCGACAACATCACGCTCGAGCTGAGCGACCAGTTCTCGCCGTGCCTGCTGCACAGCGACGAAGAGCCGGGCGCGGTGTTCGTCATCATGCCGATGCGCCTTTAGTTCCAGCGAGAACGGCCCGAGGTTCTCGTGTACATCGGCCGCCTGCACGCCGAACATTTCCGCAACCTGGACACCCTCGAGTGGTGGCCGCACCGCCACTTCAACCTGGTGACCGGCCAGAACGGCCAGGGCAAGACCAACCTGCTGGAAGCCATCAGTGTCGTCGCGGGGTTGCGCAGCTTTCGCAGCGCGCGGCTGCAGGACTGCGTGCAGTTCGGCCAG
>CAIXAA010000349.1 GCA_903917305.1 uncultured Myxococcales bacterium
CCGCGCCTTCCGGCCCGAGGTCGCTGCAACCGATCTTGGGCATCGCCAGCGCGGCGTGGCTGGCATCGGCCAGCGGCGCCACGGGTTGCGGCAACGGCGGCAGCAGATCGCCGACCGTGGTTCCCGCCGGCAGCTCCAGCGGCGGCGCGGCCGGTTCGGGAACTGGAGCCGCGATCGGCGCCTGGACCGGCATGGGTGCCGGCTCGCGCACTGGCTCATGCACCGGCCCTGGCGACGGCGTCGGCGCCGGCCTGCCGCACGCCGCCACCAGCAGCAGCGCTGTCACCCAACGCCGCGTCATTGCACGTCTCCCCAGCGCCCGCCAGCCAGCAGGCGCGCCATCGGCACGAGGTCGTCATAGCCATCGCCCAGCCGCGCTTCGCGCCGCAGCAGGCCTTCCTCACGGAATCCCAAGCCTTCGTACAGCCGCCGCGCCGGCAGGTTGCTCGCGTGCACCTGCAGCGCCAGCTTGCGCAGCACCGGATTGTCCTCCGCCCACTGCATCGCCGCGCGCATCAGCCGTGCGCCAATCCCGCGTCGCCATTGGCTTTGCAGCACGCCCAGGCTCAGCGTGCCGACGTGCCGCGTGCGCCACAGGTGTCCGCCGACGATGCTGCACAGGCCGACCACGCGGCTGCCCATCACGGCGACCAGCAAGAGGCAGTTGGGCTGGTGCAGGAAGCGGCCGATCAGCTCGCGCTCGGCTTCGACGCGATCGTCAAAATCCTCGAGGCCTTGCAGCAAGTACTCGGTCTCGCTCAGCACCGTGCGCTTGAAGATGCGCAGGCCCTCGGCGTCGGCGAGCGTCGCCTGGCGGATGGAGACCTCGCGGTCGTCTCGCGGCGCAGACTGGATCATGCCGTCCACCATAAGGGTTTGCGACAGCACCGGCAAGGCGTGTCACACGCTCCGGATTCGCTCCCGTGCCTTGGCCGCCAGCTCGCGCAGCACGACTTCGATGCTGCCCTGCATCTCCGGGTCGCCGCTCAGCACGTGCGCGTGCGTGTACAGGCGCTCGGCCTCTTCGAACGCGTGGGCCGCCAGCGCCGCCTGGGCGATGCGCGCAAAGAACAGCGCTGCTTCCTCGGGTTGCCCGCCAATCTTCAGGTGGTGCGCCAGCCGCAGGCCTTCCTCGAGGTCGGTGCGCCCCTTGCGCAGGATCCAGGTCGCGACTTTGCGATGCAGCGCGCGGCGTTGCATCGGCGCCAGCAGATCGTAGGCCACGCGGCGCCGCAGCACGGAGCTGAGCCGGTACTCGCGATCGCCCGGATAGCGGCTGCTGGCGTTGCGGACGATAAAGCCTGTCTGCACCAGCTGTTCCAGCGCATCGTCCAGCATCGGCACGCCCAGATCGCGCAGCGCTCCCGCCCAGAACTCGGCGCCCACCACGACCGCCGTCGACAGCGCTGTCTGCGCGTGCCTTGGCAAGGTCGCAATCAGATTGCGCAAAACGCTCTCGACGTCGCCGGGTCGCACGTCCACCGGCACCTTGTCCGGCACGAGCTGCCACTCCGCCGCGCGCAGCGTCATCGCCCCGCGCCGCGCCAGCATCTGCACGATCTCGCCCGCCAGGAAGGAGTTGCCCAGCGCATGCTCCTGGATCCAGCGCATCAGCGCCTCGGAGGCCGGGGCCGCCAGCATCTCGCGCACCAGGCACGCCACCGCCAGATCCGGCAGCGGTTTCAGATAGATGCGATGCTCGAACTCGAAGTTCGGCCCCTGCGCGACGCGCCGCCGCAGCGACGACATCTGCAGCGCCTCGACCTCGTCCGCCTCGGTGTTGCTCGCCAGCACCAGGATCGGCGAGCCGCGCACGATGCCGACCAGCTCGCGGAAGAACACCCGGCTGGAGTCGTCGGCATGCTGGGAGTTGCGGATCAGCAGCAGCACCGGCGTCGACACCGCCACCGCCTGGAAGTAGTGCGCCAGCGCCGCGGTGATGGCGCCGCGGTCGTGCGGCACCCGCGACTCGCGCAGGCCCATGCGCGTGGGTTCCTGGATGTCGAAGGCCGGAAGTGCGCAGATCGTGTCGGCAATCCGTTCGGCTTCGCTGAGCCGCTGCGGCGAGAGCTCGCGCCGGCCAAAACGCGCGAACGCCTGCGCGACCATGCGCCGCACCTTCTGCCGCGTCAGCTCGGCCGTGTCCGACTCCAGGATGCCGGCGCGCACGCGCACGAGGTCGACCACCGTCGAATACGGCAGATCGCGCCGGATGCGGTCGCAGGTCACTTCCAGCAGGAAATACAGCTTGGTCGGGTGCTGCTCGACCTGGCGCCGGAACGCGTCGAGCAGCATGTTCTTGCCCATGCCCAGCTCGCCGCCCAACAGGCAAGTCACCGGCCGCGAACGCAGTTCGGCGTCTTCGAGCAGGGACCACAGGTGCGTGAGCTCCACTTCGCGGCCCACGCGCGGCAGCTCGCTCGACCACGGATAGCAGAGCATCAGCAAATCCCGTGTTTCTTCGCGGATGTACACGGTCTCGAGCGCGTCGCGGTGCCCGTCCAGCCGCGCCATGATCACGTAGGGACCCAGCGGCAGCTGCGCCTCGGCAATCGGCGCGCAGCCCAGCTCGTGCTGCGGCGACGGCCGGCCCATCGTGTCCTGGATCTCGTCGAAAGGAATCGCGTAGATCAGGGCGCCTGGCGGCTGCGAGCGGATGTGCACGGTGCCCATGCGCTGTTCGCCGCGCAGCGCCAGCTCGTGGGCCTGGCGCGCGAAGAACAACTTCGTGGCGTTGTCGCCTTGATCCGACGCTTCGTCGTGCCGCTGCCAGTACAGGCCGATCAGCCGCTCGCGCGCCCGCGCGTGGTCCTCGCCCTGGTCGATGGCCTGGCGCAGCAGCTCCGAAGCCGTGGAGAACGCGTAGGCGTATTGCACGTCCAGCATCTGCAGCCGGTGGCGCAGCGCCCAGACCTGCTGCTTCTGCGCCTGCGAGTCCCAGGGCCGCACCGAGCGGCACAGATCGCGCTCCTCGGCGACCATGAACTCGCGCTCCGCCCGCAACGCCTCGTATTTCGCCAGCTCTTCCAGGGCGCGCTCGTAGCACTGCTCGGCGCGCAGGCTCAGCCGCTCGCGTTCCAGCTCGCCAGCGAGGTAGCGGTCCAGCGCCTCCCAGACCTCGCGCATCGTTTGCGGCCGGCGCTCGCGGCGCTTCTCCAGCATCCGCATGCACAGCGCTTCCAGGTCCGGCGGCACCGCGCGGTCGCGCGCCACGACCGACGGCAGCAGCGGCACGATGTTCTTGGTCGCTTCGAGCTGTTGCTGACTGTTCTCGCCGCTATACGGCCGCCGCAGCGCCAACGCCTCGTAGAGCATCACGCCCAGCGAGTAGATGTCCGTGCGCTCGTCCACCAGGCTGTCGTGGCCGCCCGCCTGCTCCGGGCTCATGTACGCCGGCGTGCCGACCACCAGGCCCTCGGCGTGATCCGGCCGCGCCGACCCGAGGTTCTTGGCGATGCCCCAGTCCATGATCTGCACTTCGCCGACGTCGCCGAGCAGCACGTTCTCCGGCTTCAAGTCGCGGTGCACCACGCCGCGACTGTGCGCGTACTCCAGGCCTTGGGCGATCTGCACGAAGATGCCGAGCAGTTTGCGGAGCTTATAGCGCTCCTGGAACTGCGGATCCCCCAGGCGCAAGCGGCTCAGCACTTCGCCCAAGGAGAGATCCGGCATCAATTTCATGGTGTAGTACGTCGTGCCATCGCCGCGCGTACCCAACTCGTGCACCGGGATGATCGACGGATGCTCCAGACCGCCGAGGATGCGCGCCTCGCGTCGCAAGGCGTTGATATACTCCGGCTTTCCCTCGAACTCGGCGTGCAGCACCTTCATCGCCACGTTGCGGCGCAGGCTGTGGTCCGCGACGCGCAGCACGCGGCCCATGCCGCCCATGCCGATGGCATCGCCGACCTCGTAGCGGCCTTCGACCTCGTGCGGCAGCGTCGCCGCGTCCTCGTCCGACAGCTCCAGCATCGGCGTCGAGGTCAGGTTGCACAGCGCTTCGGCCTCGGTCAGTGGCTCGGCGGGATCGGCGCTGCCGAGAAAGCGGCGGGAGTTCCGGCGATCCGCGTGCGTTTCCAGGGGTTTGGCCGGCAGCGAGATCGGCGGCGTGGCATGGGCACGCGCCAGGGCCTCCAGCACTTCGGAGCGCGAGATGCGCTGCGAGTCCGTCGCCAGCGGCAGCGGGCGCTGCGGCGGGACTTCGCCGGCTCCGTCCAGCCGCGCGATGGCTTCCGCCAGGGATTCTTCGTTGACCTGCTGGGTGTTGCGAAAGCGCTGCACCACCGTGATCTGCGGCTTGTCCGCCTCGTCGGCGTCCAGCACGCCGGCGGCGGCATGTTCAGGCGTCGCGAACGGCTCGGGCTGCGGTGGCTGGCTGTTTTCCTCGTTCAAGACAAGCCCTCTCAGACTCGAATGGTGCCATGACGCCCCTGGCCGCGCAAACCCGCATGCACAAACGTTGGCGTGCTGGCGGTGCAAAAAAGCTTGCCTTCTGGGTCGATCTACCTGAACATCTGTGCAGGCATCGAGACGCCACTGAACACCCCTTACCTGGACAGTTACAAGGAGCACGACATGGCCCGCGCAAAGAAGGAATCCGTCGATCAACCCATTGGCACCGACAAGCAGCAGGCCATCCAGACCGCGCTGGCGTCGATCGAGCGCGCGTTCGGCAAGGGCGCCATGGTGCGTCTGGGCGATCCCGGTGCGATGTTCAAGGATGTGGAAGTGATTCCGTCCGGTTCCATCGGCCTGGACATCGCGCTCGGCGTCGGCGGCTTTCCGCGCGGCCGCATCGTGGAAGTCTACGGTCCCGAGTCGAGCGGCAAGACGACCCTGGCGCTGCACGTCATCGCCGAAGCGCAGAAGCTGTCGGGTATCGCGGCGTTCGTCGACGCGGAGCACGCGCTCGACGTGAGCTACGCGCGCAAGCTGGGCGTCAAGGTCGACGAGCTGCTGGTCAGCCAGCCGGACACCGGCGAACAGGCGCTGGAAATCGTCGACACGCTGGTGCGCTCGAACGCGGTGGACGTCATCGTCATCGACTCGGTGGCGGCGCTGGTGCCCAAGGCGGAGATCGAAGGCGCGATGGGCGATTCGCAGGTCGGCGCGCAGGCGCGGCTGATGAGCCAGGCGCTGCGCAAGCTGACGGCCAGCATCGCGAAGTCCAACACCTGCGTCATCTTCATCAACCAGCTGCGCATGAAGATTGGCGTCATGTTCGGCAGCCCGGAGACGACCACTGGCGGCAACGCGCTGAAATTCTACGCCTCCATGCGCCTCGACGTGCGGCGCATCGGCGCCTTGAAGAACGGCGAGGAGAGCATCGGCAACCGCACCCGCGTCAAGGTCGTCAAGAACAAGGTTGCCGCGCCGTTCAAGCAGGTCGAGTTCGACATCCTCTACGGCGAAGGCATCTGCTCCACGGGCGACTTGATCGACGTCGCGGTGGAGATGGGCATCTTGGACAAGATGGGCGCGTGGTACAGCTTCGAAGGCGAGCGCCTCGGCCAGGGCCGCGAGAAGGTGCGCTCGCTGCTCAAGGACGAGCAGGCGCTGTTCCAGAAGATCGACCTTCGGGTGCGCGAAGTGGCGTTCGGGCCGGACGCGCCGGATCTGCCGTCGATCGGGCTGACGGAAGTGGCTGAGGGCTAAGGGAAGATCTGCGGAAGGTTTGCGGCGGGTTGGGGGCTATTCGAGCCGGTCCACCCAGCCCGCCGCGCCATCGCGCATCGCCGCGAGCCACTGCGCCATCGTCACGTCGCCCACCTTGGTCGTGTCGATGCTGCCCAGCTCGATGGCGCCGAGCGCCTCCAGCCCTTCCTGCGGCAGCACGACCGCGCTGAGATCATTGCCGATCAAGCCGGAGGCATCGCCCAGCAGCGTCGTGTGCATCTGGCCCTTGATGAGAAAGCGCTGGTAACGGCTCGGGAAATTGGCGTGGACCTTGGCAGTTTCCGCGACCAGCACCTCGTGAAAGCGCGCCGGATCGACCTTGAGGAACACCTTGGTCATGATCAGGTCTTCGTAGGATGAGAACGCCGCGACGCGCAACTTCGGGTCCTGGCTCAGTTCCCAGTCGACCAGGCGCGTCAGGTGGCCGGCACTGACATAGTCGCCGCACGATTTGGGCAGCATGGCGCGGGCGTTGAACTCACCCAGCAACATGGCGAGAAACTTGGGATCGTCCGGCATGCCGATGCCGACGCCGGAGTCCTCGACCGCAGCGATCTCCGCATCCGGATAGATCTTGCGCACCAGCACGGTCGCCAGGATGGTGCCGAACCCGCCGCCGGAGGAGCCGACCAGCGCGATGCGCTTGGGGTGGGCGAAGCGCTTCTGGGCGATGTCCAAGGTCGCTGAAAGGTTGCGCAAGCCGTGCTGGTGTTCGAGCTTGCCGTCGCCGTCCAGATCGCGATCGGTGTCGCCGGCGAAGAGCGAGCCGTCGCAGTAGGGGGCGTAGACGACGCTCCAGTCGCGCCACGGATTGGTCGTGCGCTTGGTGTCGAGCACGTCGAGCACCGGAATGCCGGGCGGCGCCTTCTGGATGGCGAGGCAGAACGTCGACCAGCACGCGCCGCCACCCTGAAGGAAGATCAGCAAATCATCAGGGTTGCCTTCGCGCACCGCCATGCGGAACGGGTCACCGCGCATGCACATCGGGCCGCTGGCGGTGTCGAACGTGTAGGTCGTGGCGCCGGCGTCGGTGGTCTCGGAGGCCACCTTGGCCAGGCCCAGGTACTTGCCGGCGCCTTGATCGAGCACTTCCTGGAACGGAGCCTTCTTCGTGGCGATCTCGGTCTCGGCGGTGCACGCGCAAGCGAGCGCGGCGGCGAGGCAAAGCAGGAACAGCAAGCGCTTGGGCATGGTGGTGTCTCCTGCGCGTGAGCCTAGGGGTTTGTCCTTGCTTGTCAATGTGGACCGAGCCGGAACCGGAGCCCGAGCCGGAACCGGAGCCCGAGCCGGAACCGGAGCCCGAGCCGGAACCGGAACCGGTTCCAGCTTGTCAGGAAGCAGCCGCCTTCCCTACACTCGCCCCCACATTCACCAAGAGGTCCCATCGCATGCCCGGCACGCTAGCCAAGCCCGCCTGGATCATCCGCACGTACGCCGGCTTTGGCGACGCGCTCGCTTCCAACCAGCGTTTTCGCGACAACCTGGCGCGCGGCCAGACCGGCCTGTCCGTCGCCTTCGACCTCGCGACGCAATGCGGCTACGACGCCGACCACGCGATGGCGCGCGGCGAGGTGGGCCAGACCGGCGTGTCGGTCTCGCATCTCGGCGACATGCGGACGCTTTTCGATGGCATCGATCTCGCCACCGCCAACACTTCGCTGACCATCAACGCGACGGCGCCCTGGCTCTACGCGCTCTACCTCGCCCTGGCCGATGAGCGGGGCGTGCCGCGCACGGCGCTGCGGGGCACGACGCAGAACGATTTGCTCAAGGAATTCGTGGCGCGCGGCACCTACGTGTTCGCGCCCGACGCGTCCCTGCGCCTGTCCACGGACCTCATTGCGTTTTCGGCGGAAGAGACGCCGCGGTGGAACCCTACGAATTGCTGCGGTTATCACCTGATGGAGTCCGGCGCTGGACCGGCGGAGGAGGTCGGCTTTGCCCTGGCCGGCGCCTTGCTGCTGCTCGACGACGTGCGGCCCAAGCTGGCTGCGGCGGCCTTCGCGCGCGTGGTGCATGCCATCAGCTTCTTTGTGAACTCCGGCATCGAACTCGTGCCGGAAATCGCCAAGATTCGCGTGTTTGCCAAGCTCTGGCCGGCGCTGTGCGAGGAGCGCTACGGCGTCCTCCCCAAGTTCCGCGCCGGCTGCCAGGTGCGGTCGCTCACGCTGACGGCGCAGCAGCCCGAGGTGAACATCGTGCGCATCGCGCTGCAGGCGCTGCCGGTCGTGCTGTCGGCGTCGGCGCGGGTCGGCGCGCTGCAACTTCCCGGATTTCGGGAGGCTCTGGCCCTGCCCGACGAGGCGGAGCAGACGCTGGCCCTGCGCACGCAGCAGGTGCTGATGTACGAGACCGGCATTGCGGAATACCCTGACATCTTTGAGGGAAGCATTGTCATCGCCGCGGAGATGGCGCGCATCGAGCAGCAGGCGCGCGACATTGTGGCGCAGAGCCTGCAGCGCGGCTACGCGCGCACCATCGACCAGCTGGCGCGGCTGCTGAGCCAGCGCATGGCGGAGCACCAGGCGGCCATCGAGAGCGGGGCGCGGCCGGTGGTCGGCGTGAATTGCTTTGAGGATGCAGTGCCTTTCGCGGCGCCGTCGCAGGCCACGGCGGGGGCGCAGGTCCAGGACGTGACGGCCGAGAGGACGCGCGCCCTGGCGGCGTGGCGCGCGCAGCGCGACGATAAATCCTGGCGGGACGTGCGGTTGCAGTTGCAGGCGGCGTGGCGCGCGGGCGGCAGCGTGCTGGAAGCCTCGATCCTGTTCGCCAA
>CAIXAA010000350.1 GCA_903917305.1 uncultured Myxococcales bacterium
GGCTGGCTGGCCGAGACGGAGTACGGCAGCGGGCGCGTGCTGGCGCTGTCGGACCCGAGCGCGCTCATCAACGGGATGCTGACGCGGCTGCACGACAACCGGCAGTTCGCCGCGAACCTGCTGCGGTATTTCTGCGTGGCGGAGCGGCCTTGCCGCGTGACCTTGCTGCCTTCGCTCGCCACCGTGACCGGCACGTTCCGGCCGCGGCACACCACGCCGCCAGCGCTGACGTCGAGCCTGGAGCGGCTGCGCGAGCTGCTGCGCGATCTCGCCGACGCGCTGCGCGGCCCGCTGCTGGCGCCGACCTTGCTGCTGCTGGTGCTGGCGGCGCTGGGCCTGCCGATCCTGTGGCTGGCGCGCACGCCGCCGCCGCTGCTGCCGCCGCGCATTGAAAAGCCGCGTCAGGACAGCATTTTGCGCGAGACGATCGGCGTGTGGCTCTCGCAGAGCGAGGCGGACTACCGACGGCCGGCGCGGCTGCTGGCGAGCCACCTGGAGCGGCTGGTGGCACAGGTCGAGGGCCAGCCCAGGGCGGCGCCGCTGGCGGCGGGACAGCCGGGGCCGGGTCGGCGCGGCGCGCTGGCGGCGGCGGCGCAGGCGACGGGTTTTGGCGGGCAACTGCGCACGGCGGCAGTGGACGATCTCGTCCTGCGCGGGCATTGTTCGGCCGAAGCGGGGCGGCGGCTGCGCGAGGTGTTCACGGCGCTGCACGCGGTAGCCGGCGAGGATGGCGAGGACGGGCAGCGCATCGACCGCGCGCGTTTCGGGCAGCTGGCGGCGGAGGTCGAGTGGGCGCAGGCGCTCATCCAGCACACGCGAAGCATGGAATAGGAAAGGAGAAGGATGATGACACCCGCGGATGATCAGGGGCAGGGGCTGGACCATGCGCGCCTTGCCCACGCCGTCGCCTTGCGCGATGCGCTGCTGGCGGAGGTGGGCCAGGTCTACATCGGTGCGGAAAGTACCGTGACTTTGCTGCTGGCGGCGCTGCTGGCGCGCGGCCACGTGCTGCTGGAAGGCGTGCCGGGCCTGGCCAAGACGACGCTTGCCAAGGCGGTGGCGGTGACGCTGGGCTGCGAATTCCGGCGCATCCAGTTCACGCCGGACCTGCTGCCCGCCGATATTACAGGCACTTACGTCTTCAACCAGAAGCTGCACGAGTTCGAGCTGCGCAAGGGTCCGCTGTTCGCGCAGGTCGTGCTGGCCGACGAGATCAACCGCGCGCCGGCCAAGACGCAGTCGGCGCTGCTCGAAGCGATGCAGGAGCGCCAGGTCACGATTGAAGGCGCGACGCAGATCCTGCCGGAGCCGTTCCTGGTGCTGGCGACGCAGAATCCGGTCGAGCAGGAGGGCGTGTACCTGCTGCCCGAGGCGCAGATCGACCGCTTCCTGGTGCGCATTCGTCTGGATTATCCGACGCTTGCCGAGGAAGTGCGGATGCTGCAGACCTACAACCAGCCGGTGCCGGCCTTGAAGGCGGTGGCGGGTGCGGTCGACGTGCTGGAGCTGGCGCGCGCCGTCGACGCCGTGCATGTCGAAGAAAAGCTGATGCATTACGTGGTGCGGCTCGTGCAGGCGACGCGGGCGCATCCGCGCGTGGCGCTGGGGGCGTCGCCGCGCGCGTCGCTGGGTCTGCTGCGGCTGTCCAAGGCGTGGGCGCTGCTGGCGGGGCGCGACTACGTCTCGCCGGATGACATCCGCCGGCTGCTGCCCGCCGTGCTGGAACACCGCGTGATGGTCACGACCGACGCGGCCATCGAAGGCATGACGTCGGCGGCGGTGGTGCGCGATGTGCTGCAGCGCACGCGGCTGACCGAGGGGCAGCCGGGCGTGACGCTGCCTCCCGCCGATCTGACGCTTGGCGAGCGCAATGCTTGAGAAGCCCACGGGCACGCTGGAAGTGCGCGGCCGGATGCTGCTCTTGTGCGGCATCGGGCTGTGCGCCGGCGGGCTGATGCTCGGCACGCCGGGCCCGGTGCTGGCGGGTGCGCTGCTGCTGGCGGCGCTGACCGAGGAGCTGTTGCGCCTGCGCGCCGCCCTGCAACCGCGCAACGCGCCGTGCGGCCTGCAAGCGACGCTGCAAGTCCAGAGCCTGCAGACGGGCCAGACCAAGGCGCGGCCGCACCGCGTCGGGCAGACGCTGCCGCTGCAGCTGACGCTGCAGGTGCCCAAGGCGCACGAGGGCATCCGCCTGCAACTGGCGCACTGGTGGACGACGCCGGGCGTGGAGCTGCAGGAAGGCGGGCTGCGCGAGCTCGTGCTGCAGCAAGGCCAGGCGACGGCGGGCCTGACGGTGCTGACCCACAATGCCGCGGTGCATCGCATCATGGGCGTGGAGGCGGTGCTGAACGACGCGATGGGGCTGCTGTCGGCGCGCATCTTCCTGCCCTGCCCTTGCGAAATCGCGGTGTTGCCGCGCAGCCTGCCGTTCGATCTGCGCGCCGTGGCCGAGACGCGCCGCATGGCGCCGCGCATGGGCACAGGCCAGCGGCCGGATCGCGTGCCGGGTCATGGCGATGACCTGCGGGAGCTGCGCGAGCACCAGCCCGGCGACCCGTTCAAGCACATCGCCTGGAAGGCGGCGGCGCGGCGCGGGCGGCTGATGAGCCGCAGCTTCGAGCGCGAACAGGCGCGGGCGCTCTACGCCGTGCTGGACACCGGCGCGACGATGCGCGACGGCCGGCCGGGGCACGGGCCGCTGGATCAGGCGTTCGATCTGGTGCATTCGCTGGCGGAAGCGTGCGCGCGCAGCCACGATCCGTTTGGCCTCAGCCTGGTGGACGGGCGCGTGGTCGACGAGCGCCCGGTGCTCGAAGGCCTGGCGTCGCTGCGCGATACCGACCGCGCGCTGCTGGAGGTGCGCCGCGCGGTGGCCGAGGATCTGGCGCCGCAGGACGACGAGGAGCTGCTGGCGCGCGTGGCGCAGTACCTCGTGGCGATCGAGCGCGTGCCGCTGCCGGTGCGCGGCGCCAGCGACGACCAGCAGCTGCACCACCGCCAGCGGGTGGTGATGGCGGCGCTGGCGCGCCTGCCGGAGCGCGAGCGCATGCCGATCCTGCGCGGTCCCGAGCCGAGTCCCCGCGTCGACGCTGCGATTCTGCGGCGCTATTGCCGGGCGACGGACCTGGCGCTGCCGTACCGCTCGGCGCTCTCGGCGCCGGATCGCGCGGCCGGGCTGGTGGCGGGCGTGAAGTGTGCGCTGGCGGCGCGCAAGGGGCCGTTCGCCATCGTGGTCGTGTCCGATTTTCGCAGGCTGGCGGGCGCGTGCGAGCCTCTGTGGCAGGTCTTCGCGCAGGCCCGTGCGCGCGGGCACCGCGTGATGGCCGTGGCGGTGCGCGAGGTGCAGGAAGGCGATGTGCTGGATCTCGTGGGCCATGTCGACGACATCGACACGGCGCGCGGCCTGCAGAAGGCCGACAACGCGGCGCGGCAGCACCTGCTCGACGAGGTGGCGGAGGGCTGTCGCAAGTCGGGCGCGGCGTTCCTGGCGGATCCGAGTCCTTTGGAGTTGCTGGCGCTTTGGCGCGGCGCCTGAACCGGCAAACGGCCCTTGTGCCTACGCAAACGTCCTGTACGATTCAGCGCGAACCCCAGCAAAGGAGCCAACCCCATGAGCCACCCCCTCGAAACCGTGA
>CAIXAA010000351.1 GCA_903917305.1 uncultured Myxococcales bacterium
CCTGGGCCTGGGCGGCGCGCTCCTGCACGTGTGGAACCACGGTCTTTTCAAGAGCTTGCTCTTCTTCTGCGCCGGCTCCGTGCTGCACGCCACCGGCACGCGCGACGTGGCCAGGCTGGGCGGCCTCGCCAAGAAGATGCCGACGACCGCGATCGCCTTCATCGTCGGCGCGCTCGGCATCTGCGCGTTGCCGCCGCTGGGAGGACTGGCCGCGGAATTGCCCGTCTACCTTGGTCTTTTTCACAGCGTGAACACCCATGACAGCGCCACCTGGGTGCTGCTCGCCTTGACTGCGACGGCGCTGGCGATGATCGGCGCGCTGGCGATGGCTGCGTTCGTGCAGGTCACTGGAGCGCTTTTCCTCGGCGAGCCGCGCAGCAACGCCGGCGCGCACGCGCACGAGGCCGGGCCGCTGATGCTGCGCCCGATGGCGGTGGTCACGGCGCTGGCGCTGCTGCTGGGCCTCGGACCGTACTTCGTGGCCCCCATGGTCGACAGCGCCGCGCACACCTGGGCCGGACCGGGCACGAAGCTCGCCTTGCTCAACGATCTCGTGCCTTTTGGCGCGCTCGGCCTCCTGAGCCTTGGCCTTTGCCTCGCGATCGGCGCGATCGCCTGGTTCCTCCTCGCACGCCTGCGCAAGAACGGCGCCACCGAGAGCGGCACGTGGGACTGCGGTTACGCCTTGCCCACCGCGCGGATGCAGTATGGCCCGTCGTCCGCCAGCCAGATCCTCACCGGCATGTTGAACCTGTTCCTCATGCCCAAGATCGACGCGCCGCGCCACCTGGCCATCTTCCCGCACTCCAGCCACTACAAGCGCGTCGTCAGCGACACACTGCTCGACGGCATCGTGCTGCCTGCGCTGCGCGGCACGGCGACGGCGTTCTCCTACCTGCGCGTCCTGCAGCGCGGGCGGACGCAGGCGTACTTCCTCTACATGGTCATCACCGTGTTCATCCTGCTGTTCTGGCGATAGGAGCGGGTCCGGATGCTGAACGCGCTGCTGCACAACCTCATCCACCTGCTCGTGTTGCTCGGGCTGCCGCCGCTGCTGGCGGGCATCATCGGCAAGACCAAGGCGACGGTCGCTGGGCGCTCAGGGCCGCCGTATTTCCAGTTGTATCGAGATCTTGCGCGCCTCCTGCAGAAAGGCTCGGTGTTCTCGCGCACGACGACCTGGGTGTTCCGCGCGGGGCCGGTCGTGTCGCTGGCGGCGACGCTGGCGGCGGCGCTGCTGATCCCGCTGGGCAGCCACGATCCGCTGATTGGCTTTGCCGGCGACGCCGTCGTGTTCATCTACCTGCTCGCTTTGGGGCGCTTTTTCACGACCTCCGCAGCGCTCGACACCGGCTCGCCGTTCGAGGGCATGGGCGCCGCCCGCGAAGTCACGTTCGCTGCGCTCGCCGAGCCGGCGTTCTTCTTTGGCCTGCTGATCCTGGCGCGCTTGACCGGCAGCTTCGACCTGAACGGCATGCTGGGCCCCAAGCTCTCCGCGGCGTGGCTGGCCGCGAGCGGGCCGCTGGTGCTGGTGCTGGCCAGCTGGTTCGTGGTGCTGCTGGTCGAGAACTCCCGCGTGCCGTTCGATGACCCGAAGACGCACCTCGAGCTGACGATGGTCCACGAGGTCATGGTCCTCGATCACAGCGGCCCGTCGCTGGCGCTGATCCTGTACGGCGCGTCGCTCAAGCTGCTCGTGTTCTCGACGATGGTGGTGCGCATCGCGTTTCCCGCCGACACCGGGAACCCGTGGCTGGATTGGGCGGCGCTGATCGCCGGGACGCTCGCCGTGGCGGTGGTCGTCGGGCTGACCGAATCGCTGATGGCGCGGCTGCGGCTGCTGAACGTGCCCAAGCTGCTGGTGTCGGCTTGCCTGGTCTCGGGGTTCGGCATCGTGCTGCTGGCGCGCTAGGCAGCCAAGCGGACAGAGACATCGCTTGAGCGGAGGACGGGGTAAGAATACGCTTACGGCCTTCGGGCTGAGCTTCGCCCGCCGGATGCGCAGACTCCCCGATGGCGACCAGGCCCAGCTTCCCCATCGCTTGGGCCGCCAAGGCGGTCCTCTGGCTGCCAGCCGTCGCGCTGGCGTGCGCCCCCGTGCAGCAGACGCAGCACGAGACCAAGACACGCTACGCCGCGGCCCTTTCCTACGCGACGCGCGCGAACCCGAGCATGCAAGGGCAGTTGTCGATCCGCGCCGGCGTGCTGCCCAAGGCCAATCCGCCGCAGGAGACGCCTTCGCTGCTCGGCGACTGCAACGACGACGGGCTGCTGGACATCTACCAGCCGCGCATGGGGCTGCTGCTGGTCCAGGACGGGCAGGGCAACTTCGCCCAAGTCGCCCAATTCAACCCGAACCCGCCGCCGAATGAAGGCGTGAAGATCGTCCTGTCCTCGCCGGTGCCGCGCTATTCTTCCGGTGCTTTCGCGGACATCGATGGTGACGGCAAGCTCGACATCCTCGCTGCCGGGATCGAGCAGGACCTGTACCTTGGCCTTGGCGACTGCAAGTTCGGCCCCGCCCAGCGCCTGCCCAAGCCGTGCGTGACCGACCCGCCGACCCAAGTGTTCGTCACGGATGTGGATCTCGACGGGCTGCCGGATCTGTCGGAATCCTGTGCCAGCCCGGACGATGGCCCGGTCCACCTGCTCCTCGGGCGCGGCGACGGCAGCTTCGAGTCCGTGCTGCCACCGCCCACGCCGTTCATCAAGAAGGCGACGGATTTCGAGATCTTCGGCACCCTCTACGACGACGTCGATGGCGACGGCACCCTCGATGGCTTCTTCCTGGCGGAGACCAACACCGGCTGGTTCTCCTGGGGCGAACCCGGCGATCTCCCAAGCTTCCAGCGCGACGATGACGTCAGCCACGGCACCTCCGACCGCGACGGCATGAGCACCACCGCGCTCGACTACGACCGCGACGGCCACATGGACTACTTCCTGGGCGGCACGACGTTCGGCGACATCCTGCTGCACAACGAAGGCCCGCGCTATCTGCGCGATGTGGCTGCGCATTCCGGCATGCCGAAGCAGGATCCGCTGTCGTCCTGGTCGTCCTACGCGCTCGACCTCGATCTGGACGGCTGGCAGGACCTGATCGTGATGCGCACGGGGCCGCCGGACTACAGCGCGCTGCCGGCGGTGTACGTCAACCGGCATGACGGCACATTCATCAATCTGGCCACGCAGTTGCTGCCTCCTGGTACGCTGATCGGCACCATGGAGATGACGTGCGGCGACCTGGCGGGCACCGGGCGCATCACCTGCCTGGCGCCCGGAAGTCCGGACCGCGACACGCTGTTCTTGAGCAACGACATCCAGGCCAAAGGCGGCTGGATTGGCGTGCGCCTCGCCGGCACGGTCTCCGCGAGCGAGGGCCGCGGCGCGCGCGTGTCGCTGCTGGGCGATACGCGGCCGCTGACGCTCGTTGCCGGCGGCCAGACGCCGACGTTCTGCCAGGACGACCCGGCGGTGGTGCTGGCGGTCGGGTCGCGCACTTCCGTGGATTTGCAGGTGGAATGGCCGAGCGGCATCGTCCAGACCATCAGCGGTCTGCCGGCCGGCGCCTATGCCCGGATCGAGGAACCGCGCGCGCTGTCCGTCAGCCGGCGCGTGGTAGCGGCGGATGGCACAGGGCAGGTCGACGTCGTGCTCGATCCGGCAGCGGCGGGCGCCTCGGATGCCTCAGTGGACGTGGAAGGCGCGGGAACTTGGGCAGGACCTCTGGCACCCGGCAGCGACGGCAAGCTGCACCGCACGCTGCTTGCGCCGCCCACGCCGGGCTCCGCGCGCATCGTGGCCACCTTCGGCGGCAAGCCCTTGCGCGTGAGGCCACGCGTGCGCTTCGAGTAGCGCAGAGCGGCGCGCATTGACGGTCCCAGGACGCAAGGGTATGAAGGGTCCCAACCCCAAGTGCGCACGGCGCAGGTGCCCGGCAGGAGAGTAGGCCATGTCCGCGCAAGCCACGTTGCCATCGGTCGCCGATCTGGCTTTGGTTGCGGACCTGTTCGACAGCTTGTTCGGGCGCAGCCTCGACGGCGTCATGCTGACGCTGGAACGGGGCCCGATCTTGCGCGCCAACGCGGCGGCGTGCCGCTTGCTGCAGATGACCGAAGCCGAGGTGTGCCGGGGCGGCCGCGCGGGCATCATGCCGGCCAGCCCGGCGCTCGACGCCATCCTCGCGCAGCGGGCCCACGACGGCGTCATCCACGGCGAACTGACCCTGCGCCGCGGCGATGGCAGCCTGTTTCCGGTCGAGATGACCTCCACGTTGAGCGACAGCCCTGGCGAGCGCTACTCCATCACGGTGTTTCGCGACATCACCGAGCGCAAGCGCGCGGTCGCGGAGCGCGAGGAGTACTTCAAGTTCTTCAAAAACTCCACCGACATGATGTGCATCGCCGATCCCAACGGCGCGTTCAAGAAGGTGAACCCGGCCACGTCGCAACTGCTCGGTTACACGGAGGAAGAGCTGCTGTCGCAGCCCTTCCTGGCGTTCGTCCACCCGGATGACCGCGAGCAGACGCAGTCCGAGATGGCGGACCAGGTCAAGCGTGGGTATTCGCTCGACTTCATCAACCGCTACGTGTGCAAGGACGGGTCGATCCGCTGGCTGTCCTGGCGGGCCTTCGTCCATGCGCAAGAGGGGCTGACCTACGCGACCGCGCGCGACATCACCGAGTTCAAGAAGCTCCAGGCGCAGTTGCAGCTCGCGGATCGCATGGCGTCGCTGGGCACGCTGGCGGCGGGCGTGGCGCACGAGATCAACAACCCGCTGGCCTTCCTGATGGCGAACGTCACGTTTGCGATCGACGAGCTGCGCGTGCTTTGTGCCACAGCGGATGAAGTCGGCACGGACGCCCGGGTTGCGCAGCGGCTGGAAGGCGTCATCGAGGCGCTCGACGAGGCGCGCGAGGGCGGTCAGCGCGTGCGCCGCATCGTCCGCGACCTCAAGATGTTCTCGCACGCCGAGAACGAGCAGACGGCCAACGTCGACATCGAGCAAGTGCTCGAGTCGTCCCTGCGCATGGCGAGCAACGAGATTCGCTTTCGTGCGCGGCTGGTGCGCGACTTCGGCGCCTCGCACGCCGTCGTGGCCAATGAGGCGCGGCTGGGCCAGGTGTTCGTGAACCTGCTCATCAACGCCGCGCAATCCATCCCGGAAGGCCGCGCCGCGGAAAACGAAATTCGCGTCGTCAGCCGCGTCGGGAAGGACGGCCGCGTGATCGTCGAAGTGCGCGACACGGGCACCGGCATCCGCCCGGACATCCTGGGCCGCATCTTCGACCCATTCTTCACCACCAAGCCGCCGGGCGTCGGCACCGGCCTGGGCTTGTCCATCTGCCACGGCATCGTCACCGGGCTGGGCGGCGAGATCTCGGTCGAAAGCGTCGTCGGTGAGGGCACCACGGTGCGCGTCGTCTTGCCGGCGGCGGGCAGTCGCATCGCGGTGGCCGGCAAGGTGCTCGACCAGGGCCTGCGCCCCTGCCGCATCCTGGTCGTCGACGATGAACCGATGATGACCACGGCGCTACGGCGGATGCTGCAGAAAGCCTCGCACGACGTCGTCGTTGCCAACGCGGCGCGCCAGGCGCTGGCCCTGATCACTGCCGGCGATCGCTTCGACGTCATCCTCTGCGACTTGATGATGCCGGACGTCACCGGCGCGGAGCTGCACGCGAAACTCTGCGCCATCGCACCGGATCAGGCGAGCCGCATGGTGTTCATGACGGGCGGCGCCTTCACGGCGGAAGCGCGGGCGTTCCTGTCCAGCGTGCCCAACCGCCGCGTCGACAAGCCCATCGAGAAGGCGCAACTCGACCGAGCGCTGCGCGAACAACTCGGCCAGCCGGCGTGAGCCACGGAGCCCCCCATGCAAGTCCTTAGTTCCGTGTCGCATCGCGATCCTCTGCGCTGGTGCGACCTCCCCGACCGTCCGCTGCGTCTGGACGAAGTGCGCGTGAACGTGCGCGCCGCCGGCGTCAATCCGGTCGACTGGAAGATGCGGCAGGGCGACTTGCTCGGCGTCGCGCAACGCATCCTCGGGCCGCGCGGTCCGCTGGTCGTCGGCGTCGATTTCGCCGGCGACGTCGCGCAAGTGGGCAGCAATGTCACGGATTTGAAGGTCGGCGACCGCGTCGTCGGCGGCACGGACTTCTCGCGCGGGCAATTCGGCAGCTACGCCAGGCAAGTGCAGGTGCGCGCCGACCAATGCGCCCTCCTGCCCGACAACGTCGATTTCGCGGACGCCGCGTGCCTGCCGGTCGCCGGAGTCACGGCACAGACCTGCCTGTTCTCCCTTGGCAAACTCAAGGAGCGCTCCGATCCTCGCGCCCTCATCCTCGGCGCCTCCGGCGGTGTCGGCCATTTCGCCGTGCAACTGGCGCGGATCCACGGCGCCGTGTCGGTGGGCGTGTGTTCCACCCGCAATGTCGAATTGGTGAAACGGCTTGGGGGCATCGCCATCGACTACAACCAGACCGACCTGCAAGCCGCCGTCGCGCACCACGGTCCCTACGACGTCATCGTCGACGCGGTGGGCGGCGGGGCGTATGCCGCGAAGTTCTGCCTGCAACTGCTCAAGCCCGGCGGCGTGCGCGTGCTGGTCGTACCCAGCCCGGCGGATTACCTCAGCATTGCCCTGCCTGGGCCGACGGTGACCGTGCTGGGGCGCCCCAACCGCGAGACGCTCGCGCCGCTGGTGGCGGAGCTCGCGGCGGGGCGCCTGCAGGTGGTGATCCAGGAGAAGATTCCGATGGATCAGGCAGAGCGGGCGCACGAGGTGTCGCGCGCCGGCAAGGTCGTCGGCAAGCTGGTGCTGGTCGCCTAGCTTGGGAAACTACGCCGGATAATCCGTGTAGCCCGCCTCGCCCGGCGTGTAGAGCGCGCCGTAGTCCGGCTGCGCGAGCTCCGCGCCCGACTGCAGCTTCTCGACCAGGCGCGGATTGGCGAGGAACGGACGGCCGAACGCCACGAGCTCCCCGAGACCCGCCTGCAGGTCCGCCTCAGCGCGCGCACGGTCGTAGCCGCCCGAGAGGATGTAGACGCCGCCGAAAGCCTTGCGAATCGTGTCCTTGACGCTCTGCGGCACGGCCGGCGCGCCCATCGCGCTGTGGTCGACGACGTGCACGTACGCCAGGTGCAGCTTGCCCAGCTCGCCAGCCAGGTACGCGTACAGCGCTTCCATCTCGGCGTCCGGCTGCGTGCCGTTGAAGGCGCCGAAGGGCGAGAGGCGAATGCCCAAGCGATCCGCACCGATGCGCGCGGCGCAGCGCCTGGCGATCTCGATGGCGAATCGCGCGCGGTTCTCGATGGAGCCGCCCCATTCGTCCGTGCGCTGGTTGGACGCCGTGTTGAGGAACTGGTCGATGAGATAGCCATTGGCGCCATGGAGTTCCACGCCGTCCAAGCCGGCCTGGATGGCCAGTTCGCAGGAATGCGCGTACTCCTCGATGGTCGACTCGATCTCCGCAGCCGTCATCGCATGGGGCACGGACGGCGCCACATTTCCCAGCGCATCCACGTAGATCTCGCCCGGCAGCGCGACGGCGGAAGGAGCGATGACCTTGGCACCCGCCGGCAAGTTGTCCTGGTGCGAAGCGCGCCCGGTGTGCATCAACTGCACGAAGATGTGGCCGCCTTGCGCGTGAACGGCATCCGCGATGCGCTTCCAGCCGGCCACCTGCTCGGCATTGTACAAGCCGGGAATGCGCGGATATCCCAAGCCATTGGGCGACGGCGACGTGCCTTCGGTGATGATGAGGCCGGCCGAAGCGCGCTGGCGGTAGTACGTCTCGACGATGTCGCCGGGCACGTTGCCGATGGAGCGGTTGCGCGTCATCGGCGCCATGACGACGCGGTTGCGCAACTCGATGCGTCCCAAGCGAAAGGGGGAGAACAGCAGATCAGTGGCCATGGCGGAGCGCTCCTGGAAAGTGGGTCAAAAGAGAACGGCGGGGGGACTTCTGCAAGCTAGGCGGGGACCCGAGGTGCGTCAAGGTGCAGGTCGGCACAAGACTGTTCGCGTGCGGGGACAATGCGCCTAGCCGAAATGGTACGCCGACAAGCGCAAGTTCGCGAAAGTACCGTTGTAAGCCACGATGCCGCGGTCGTGTCCCGCCGCGCCGGCGATGACGTGGAGGGGAATCAGGTGCTCCTCGCGCGGATGCGCGGCGCGCGCCGCCGGCGCCTGGCTCCACTGCGCGAGCCGGCGATCGCGCTCGGCAGCCTCCTGGGTCGTCGCTTCGCGCAGCCAGGCGTCGAACGTCTCCGCCACCGGCTGCGAGCGCGGGTCCATGAAGGCGCGCAGGTTGTGGAAGGTCATGCCGCTGCCGACGATGAAGATGCCTTCGTCGCGCAAGGGCGCCAGCGCGCGGCCCATCGCCAGGTGCTCCTGCGGATCCAGGCCGGTCTTGAGCGACAGCTGCACGACCGGCACATTCGCCTCCGGATACGCGAGCTTGAGCGGCACGAATGTCCCATGATCAAAGCCGCGCTGCG
>CAIXAA010000352.1 GCA_903917305.1 uncultured Myxococcales bacterium
GCTGCGAAAGGGGGTGCGTCATCGTGCAGGTCTCCGGAAAGTCAATGATTTGCCGCGGTCGTCGCGGCGGGCAGCTCGGCGCTGAACGCCTCGTCCGCCGGCGGCCGCTCCGCCAGCGGTGGAGTGATGTGCTTGATGTCGAGGCGGGTCAGCAGCTTGGGATCGGTCGGCGGCTCGGCGGCCCACGCTTCCGGGAGCCAGGCCTGCAGCGGCGGCGCCAACTGGCGCTTGGGCCCGACCAAGGACGACAGTGCCGGCGCCAGGTAGGGCCAATCGCGCTGGTGCACGACGTCGAACCACGCCAGCTCCGCCGCGGTCCCGGCTTTGTCGTGTTCTTCCAGGGTGATGCGCAGCTCGCGCCGCTGATCTTCCTGCGCCGTCGCATAGCTCAGCAGCGCCGCGCGGATGCCCTCGTCGACGTTGCCGGCGTGGCTGTACTGCGACACGAGGTAGTTCGGGTCGTACTGGAAGGACGGAAAGGAGAACGCGACCTCCAGGTACTTCGCGCCCAGCTCCTTGTATTCCTTGGCATGTTCCGGTTCGGCGCCGGCCAGCGTGTAGTGCAGGTTGTAGGCGATCTCGTGGTAGAGCCATGGATCGTCCGGGAAGTACTGCAACCCCAGGCGCGCAAAGCGGTTTGCCCGGCGACCGACGTCTGCGTCGATCGTCTGGCCGAACTTCACCACCTGGCTGCCCCAGCGGTACGTCGTGCGGTCGTGGGCGTCCAGCGCCCAGATCGCCTGCAAATACAGCTCAATCCACGGCAGGTGGCTGTCGGTCAGCAGGTGATCGACGAAGTAGCGCGTCGCCCGCATGAACACCAGATCGGCGAGGAAGCTCTGGTTGCCCAGCGAGGCCATGCGCAGGACGGGCGCGGGCGGCAGGTAGACGGTCTCGGCGGTGGTGCCGACCGCGCGGCGGCCGCCGGCGACGTCCTTGGAGACGCGGAACCACTGGCTGCCGAACAAGGCGAGCCACAACAAGCACAGCAAGACAAGGAGTTGCGTGCGGCGGCCGGGCGTGCCGAGCCAGAACCGGCGCCAGTCGTGCAGCCAGGAGCCGGTCCGCGATCGTGGGGAAACGTTGGCCAAGGGACTCCGCGATGGGCCGCAGGGCGGCGTGGGGCATACGGTAGTGCGTCACGCGGGGCGGGGCAACTTTGGCGCGGCTCCGCTAGCGAAACCGCTCCCGCACCTTCGGCGCCGCGAGCAGCCCCGCGGATACCAGGGCGATCAGCGCCACGCTGCCCAGGATCAGCACCATGCGCAGGTACGGCTGCCCCACTTCACGCCGCATCTCCATCAACGCATACGCCACCAGCAGCCACATGCCGGCCCCGGCCACCAGCGCGACCTGGTTCACGTACAGCGCCCAACGCTGGCGCGACAGCAGCAGCAGCGGCACGATCAGCGACGCCACCACCCAGAGCAGGTGGCCGGAGCGCAAGAAGTGCGCCGCCAGGACGACTTCGGACACGACGGCGGGAGCGATGTAGCGGGCCAGGTTCATGACTTGCTTCCCCCGTCCGGGTTGCCGCAGGCGCCGCGCCGTGCCACCGTTACGCGCGTGCGGCGACGGCTGCCACCCGGAGTGCCCGTGCCCCAAGCCCTCTTGCTCGACCTCGACAACACGGCCTATGCCTATGCGCCCTGTCACGCGGCCGGTCTCGACGCGGCGCAGCGGGAGGCGGCGACGCTGCGGCCGGGCTGGCAGGATGCCGCGGCCTTTGCTGCGGATTACGCGACTGCGCGCCATACCGTCAAGTCGCGGCTGGCAGGGCAGGCGGCGGGGCACTGCCGGCGCTTGTATTTCAAGGCGATGTTGGAGACGGCGCACGGTCGCAGTGACCTCGCCGCCACCGAACAGCTGTTCGCCGCCTATTGGCGCGCCTACCTCGCCGCCATGCGCCTGGATCCGGGCTGCCGCGCGACCCTGACGGCGCTGCGCGAGCGCGGCGTGCGCCTGTGCTGGGTGTCGAACTTCACGACTGGGCAGCAGGTGGAAAAGCTGCGTGTGCTCGGGTTGTTGGAGGTCGCCGATTTCCTCGTGACGTCCGAGGAGGCGCAGGCCGACAAGCCCGACGCGCGCATCTTTTCCCTGGCGTTGCAGCGTCTTGGCGTGCCGGCGGCGCATGCATGGATGCTGGGCGATGACCCGCTGGACGACATCGCGGGCGCGCGCGCGGCGGGGCTGACGACGGTCTGGCTGCGGCGTGTACCGGGCGAGAGTGCGGCGGATCACGTGATCGACAACTGGCCAGAACTTTTGGATTTGCTCTAGCATGGACCCCATCGCGCAACTCAGCGACCTGTGCCGCGCCGTCGGCGATGACCTGCTGCTGGTCCAGGGCGGCGGCGGCAACGGCTCGGTCAAGGCGGGAAACCGCATGTGGATCAAGGCCTCCGGCGTGCGCATGGCCGACGTGGGCTCGGGCACCGGGCACTGCGGGCTGGACCTGGCGGGCCTGCGCGCTGGCCAGCCGCTGCCGCAGACGCCGCCGCGGCCGTCGATGGAATGGGCGCTGCACGCGGCGCTGGGTCCCGTCGTGCTGCACACCCACCCGGTGTTCACGAATGCTTTTGCGTGCATGGCCGATGGCCGCGCGGCGCTGGCGCAAGCGCTCGGCCAGGAGCCCGTGTGGCTCGACTACTGCGCGCCGGGGCCGGAGCTGGCGGCGGGGCTGGGGCGGCTCGTGGCCGAGTTCCAACAGCAAAATAGGCACCTGCCGGAGCACGTCGTGCTCGCCAACCACGGCCTGGTGGCTTCGGGCGCCAGCGTGGCCGCCGTGCTGCAGACCACCGGGCGCCTGACGCGCGCCGCGCAGCAGTGGTTTGGTGCGCTGCCGGACGACGCGCTGTCGATGCAACCTCCTGATCCGAAGCTGCAAACTTGGGCGGATGGCTTGCAGGCGGCGCTGGCGCGGCGCGGCCACCCGCAGCTGGCGGTGCGGCCCGCGCCGCACGTCACGCTCACGCGGGCGGCGGCCGAGCCGGAGCGCTGGCTGCGCGCCGGGCCGCTGGTCCCAGACGACGTCGTGTTCGGTGCCAGCGGCGCGCACGTCGTCGAACCTTCGCTGCCGCCGGACAACTGGCTGGAGTCGATGGGGAACATCCACACGACCATGCTGATCGCCGTGCGCGGCCTTGGCGTCGTGCTCACGGCTTCGAGCGGAGGCACGCTGCGCGCCACCGCGGAGAACCTGCTGGCGCACGTGCTGATCCGCCGGCTTGTCGCGCGGCGCGGGGAGGTGCAGCCTCTGGCCCCGGCTGCCGTCGCGGCCATCCTGGGCATGGAAGCCGAGACCTACCGCCAGTCTGTCGCCGCTGCTATTTGAAAACAGAAAGGATTTGTTGATGTCCGTCGCCGCACTTTCGCCGCCTGCCGCCGAGCCCTGGCCGCGCGCCTTTCCCTGGCTGCTCGGCCTGCTCTGCGTGCTGCAAGTCGCGCCGGTCTGGCTCACGACCTGGCTGCCGATGGGCGATCTCGGCGGGCACCTGGAACTGATGGATATCGTGGCGCGTTACCACGATCCGCACACCGTCTACGCCGCGACCTACGTCCTGCCGCACGGCCTGAACCCGAACACGGTGGCGCTCTACCTCGCGGCCGCCTTGCCGTGGCTGGGCGCGCTGGCGATCTCCAAGCTGTTGATTTCCCTCTACCTCATCGGCGTGCCGTGGAGCCTGCTGCTGCTGTCGCGCGCCTTTGGCCGCTCGCCGTGGCTGGTGCTGCTGTCGCTGCCGCTGTCCTGGAACGCGCTGGTCAACGTCGGTTTTCTCAACTACATCATCGCCTTGCCTCTGCTGTTCGCGATCCTGGCCTGGGCGCGCGTCGCCAGCGAGCGCGGCGGCCTCTGGCGCCTGTTCGGCCTCGCGCTCAGCCTCGTGCTGCTGTTCTTCTGCCACATGATTGCGTTTCTCATCGGCCTGGGCATGGCCGCCGCCGTGCTGCTGGCGTGGCTGCCGTCGTGGCGCCACGCCGGGCGCCTGCTGGCGCTGGCGCCGGCGCTGTGGCCGCTGCTGCATTGGATCAAACGCAAGTTCGTGGACTTGGAAGCCACCGAAGCCGGCCGCACCTTCGGTGGCGGCAGCCTGGGCCTCATCCGCCTGCCGCTGCGCCAGCTCGCCGCGCAGATCCCCGCCTGGGGCATGCAGTTCTTCCGCGACAAGAGCGACGACATCGCCTTCGGCATCGTCTGCGGCCTGTGGCTGATCGCCCTGGGCATCGGCGTCTGGCAGGCGCGCAAGTTGCCACGTATCCAGGGGATTGTCGCCTGGTTGCGCAGCCAGGGCCTCGAGATCCTGACCCTGTGCTGCATCGCCGCGTACTTCGTCCTGCCCTCGCACATGAACGAGATGGCCAACATCACCGAGCGCGTCGTCGTGCAAGTGCTGTTCCTGCTTGTGCTTTTGCCGCAGGTGCGCTTCGAGGGGCGCTTGCGCTGGCTGATCGTGCCGATGGCGCTGCTGGCGGCCTGCTTTCCGCTGGTCGTCCACGCCCACTTCCAGCAGTTCGAGCGCGAGGAGGTCGGTCATCTTCCTCAAGCGTTGAAGCGACTTCCAGAGCATTCGCGCCTGGGCTACCTGCTCTGGGACCGCGACAACCAGGTGACGTTCATGGGGCCGCTCTGGCACCTGCCGCGCGCGATGTTCGTGCTGGCGCAAGGTGGTGTGACGGATGACAGTTTTGCCGCGCGGCCCTACACGCCGGTGCAGTACCAGCCGGGCAAGACGCCCGAGAAGCTCGACGACGAATTCTGGAACAATCCTCATGTTTTCGACTATGACCACGTGCTGATCCGCACGCGCCAGAAGCCGGTCGAGGTGCTGCGCCAGCCGATGCTCGAGCTGATCTTCGCCGAAGGCGAGTGGTGGCTGTTCAAGGTGCGCAAGGACGGCCACCAGGCGGGGTCGGCGCTGGTGCAGGGCGGCACCGGCGGCACGGCGGCGTTCTGGGATTGCCCGAAAGGGCAGGTGCTGGCCGGCGTGACGGTGCGCAGCGGCGCGTATCTCCGTGGTTTGCAGGCGCATTGTCGCTTCGCGGGCCAGGACGCGGCGCGCGGCGCGACCGGCGCGCGTCTGGGCGAATGGCAGGCCCCGGAGCGCGAGACGCAACTGCAATGTGCGCCGGGGGAGCGCGTGCTGGGCTTTTTTGGCCGTTCAGCGGCGCTGGTCGACCAGCTGGGCCTGGTGTGCGGCGTGCCGGGCGGCGCGCGCACGCGCACGGAGCCGGCCGGTGGCAGCGGCGGCGAGCCCTTCGAGCGCCTGTGTCCGCGCGGCATGGCGGCGATCGGCGTGCAGGGCCGCTTTGGGGCGCTGGTGGACGCGGCTGGGCTGGACTGCGCGGTCGTGCCCTAGAACACCGATCCGCGAAACGCCCTCAGTTCACCCAACTCAAGGGATCGACAGCCAGATCCTGAAATGATCTACTGCGCGGCCAGGAGGTGGCCGATGCGGTGGTCATTCGCGAACGA
>CAIXAA010000353.1 GCA_903917305.1 uncultured Myxococcales bacterium
CAGCGGCCGCTACTTGTCGCCCACGCCCCTGCCTTGCGGCGGCCCCGGGGCTACCGTGGTGCGCCACGGCTTTGGACACAGCCGCGTCGAACACGCGGCGCAAGGCATCCACAGCACGCTGAGCGTGCACGTGGACGCCACGCAGTCGCTCAAATGGTCGGTGCTGACACTGCACAACCGCAGCGCCCGGGTGCGGCGCCTGTCCGTCACCGGCTATGTGGAGTGGGTGCTGGGCGACCTGCCATCGCACACCGGCCAGCACGTCGTGACGGAGCGCGACTCGGCCACCGGGGCCCTGTTGGCGCACAACCCCTACAACAACGACTTTGCCGGGGTGCGGGTGTTCTTTGACGCCGGTGCTTCGAGCCTGCAACCCGGCGTGAGCTGGAGCGGCGACCGCACCGAGTTTCTTGGGCGCAACGGCACGCTGCGCGATCCGGCCGCCCTGAAGCGCTCGCGCCTTTCCGGCAGGGTGGGCGCAGCCCTGGATCCCTGCGCCGCGCTCCAGGTGAGTTTCGAACTGGCGGAAGGCGAGGAGCGCGACATCGTCTTCCGCCTCGGCGTCGGGCGCGACATCGAGGATGCCCGCCGGCTCGTGCAACGCTTTCGCGGCGACGCGGCGGCGCGCGGCGCGCTCGAGGCGGTTTGGCGGCACTGGAACCACACGCTTGGGGCGGTACAGGTGGAAACACCCGAGCCGTCGATCGATGTGTTGAGCAACGGCTGGCTGGTCTATCAGACTCTGGCCTGTCGTGTCTGGGCGCGCAGCGGCTACTACCAGTCGGGCGGCGCTTTCGGTTTCCGCGACCAATTGCAGGACGTGATGGCGTTGATCCACGCCGATCCGGCCCGGGTGCGCGAACACCTGCTGCTGTGCGCGAGCCGTCAGTTCCAGGAGGGCGATGTCCAGCACTGGTGGCATCCACCGGCGGGCCGGGGCGTGCGCACGCGCTGTTCGGACGACTACCTGTGGCTGCCCCTGGCGGTCTGCCGCTACGTGGTGTGCACCGGCGACAGCCGGGTGCTGGATGCGCCCGTGCACTTCCTGGAAGGCCGCCCGGTCGGCGCGGAGGATGATTCGTACTACGACCTGCCCGACCGCTCTGCCGACACGGCCAGCCTCTACGAGCACTGCGTGCGCGCCGTCCGGCACGGGCTGCATTTCGGCGGGCATGGCTTGCCGCTGATGGGTTCCGGCGACTGGAACGACGGCATGAACCTGGTGGGAATCCAGGGCAAGGGCGAGAGCGTCTGGCTGGGCTTCTTTCTCTGCGAGGTGCTCGGGCAGTTTGCCGATGTGGCCGCTGCGCGCGGCGACTCCGCCTTCGCCGAACTTTGCCTAGGTCAGAGGCAAGTCTTGCGCCAGAACATCGAAGAGCACGGCTGGGATGGCGAGTGGTATCTGCGCGCCTATTTCGACGACGGTACGCCGCTGGGGTCGGCCGCCAATGCGGAATGCCGGATCGATTCGATTCCGCAGAGCTGGTCCGTGCTCTCCGGGATCTCCGACGGGTCCGGCGACAGCGCGCGCTCGCGCCTGGCGATG
>CAIXAA010000354.1 GCA_903917305.1 uncultured Myxococcales bacterium
ATCGGTCGTCAGGTCGGGATCGATGCGCGCTTGCTGCAGCAACGCCTTGGCGCGCGACCGGCTGATGCCGGGCAGGTAGGTCAGCGCGGTCTCGACCGGGCGACGTGGCGGCAGGCCTGAAAGTCCGGATTTCGCCATGGGTGTGAGGGTAGCGGAGGCCCGGGCGCGTGGCTAGTGCCTTGCCAGCTGCTCCGGCCATGTCTCGCGCAGCACGATCGACTCCTCGCGGTCCGGCCCGACGCTGATGAGGTCGATGCCGATCCCCAGCATCTCCTCGATGCGCTGCACGTAAAGCTGCGTGGCGATGGGCAGATCGTCGAAACGGCGGACTTCGCGGATGTCCTCCTGCCAGCCGTCCATCCACTCGTAGATCGGCTCCACGGCGGCGAGATCGGTGGAATGGCCCGGGAAATCGCGAAGGATTTCGCCGTCCACGCGGTAGCCGGTGCACAGCGCGATGCGGTCGATGCCGCTCATCACGTCGATCTTGTTGAGGAAGATGCCGGTCAGGCCGTTCAAGCGCACCGCGTGCTTCAAGGCGACGAGGTCGAGCCAGCCGCAGCGGCGCGGCCGGCCGGTCGTCGCGCCGTACTCGCGGCCGATGTCGCGCAGGCGTTGACCAATTTCCTCATTGAGTTCCGTGGGGAAGGGGCCGCTGCCGACGCGCGTGGCGTAGGCCTTCACGACGCCGACCACGCGGTCGATGCGCGTCGGGCCGATGCCCAGGCCGGTGCACGCGCCGCCGGCGATGGTGTGCGAGCTGGTGACGAACGGATAGGTGCCGTGGCGCACGTCGAGCAGCGTGCCTTGGGCGCCTTCGAGCAGCACGTGCTCGCCGCGCAGCAGCGCTTCGTCGATGCGCGCGCCGACGTCGTCCAGGTAGGGCGCGACGCGCTGGCCGATCATGGCATAACGTTCCGTGATCGCGGCCATGTCCGGCGGCGGCGCTCCCAGGCTCTGCAGCAGCGCGGTGGCGTCGTCGGCGATGCGCGCCAAGGCCTTCTCCAAGCGGGCGCGGCTGGTCAGATCGCGGGCGACCACGGCGCGCCGGCCGATCGCGTCCTCGTAGCACGGCCCGATGCCCTTGCCGGTCGTGCCGATCTTGCCATCGCCCAAGCGCTGCTCGCGCAACTTGTCGATTTCACGGTGCATCGGCAGGATGATCGGCACCGCGTCCGAAATCCGCAGGCGATCCGGCGCCACGTCGATGCCGCTCTCGCGCAGCGATTCCAGTTCAGCGAACAGGACTTCCGGATCCAGGACCACGCCCGGCCCGATGCCGCAGCGCACGTTCGGATGCAGGATGCCGCTCGGCAGCAGGTGCAGCACGCGCTTCTCGCCGCGCACCACCAGCGTGTGACCGGCGTTGTTGCCGCCCTGGAAACGCACGACCCAATGCGCGGTCTGGCTCAGCAGGTCGACGATCTTGCCTTTGCCTTCGTCGCCCCATTGCGCTCCGACGACGATGACTGCGGACATGGGCTACCTCGCGCCGCGCAAGCGGCGGCGGCAGTGCGCCACAAAACGAAGTCAATCGCAAGACTGCGTCAGGCGGTTGCGCAGCTTGTTGCCAAGTCGCTACGGAAGGCTGCCCTTGCACGGCGCGCTGTCGCGCAAGTCGACGAAGAAGAACGGGTGCAGGCAGTGATCCATGCTGTACCCGGTCTTGGTCGTCGCATCGAACGGCGGCAGCTTGGCGTCGATGCCGCCGAGCCGCATGTAGAGCGCCCACGACGGATCGTAGAACGGCGTGCCGCGCGGCATGTCGTAGTAGGAGACGTTGGTGCCCGGCTTCCACATCCACGCCCACGGCGGCCGGCCGTTGTCGTTGCTGCCGGAGGTCAGGAACTTGCTGCCGACCGGCAAGCCGCCGCCAAACGGCCGATCCACGGGTGGCGCGTAGGTGAAGGTCGTGTCGACAAAGACGGCATTGGCGCCCGCCTCGTCGCGGTGCGGCCACCAAAATTCGTGCAAGGATTGCAGTTCGTAGCCGTACACCGGTCCGGGCGCGCCGGCATTGCCGCTGGCCGGCTGCCCGGTCGTGGCGGGAACGTAGTCGATCCACTTCAAGTCGACCTGGATCGCCGGGCTCAAGTCGCACTCGTACAGCGACTTGTCGCCGGCATCCGCCCACAGGCAACTCTGGTGCGTGCTGGCGGTCAGGTACGCTGGATAGCGCCGCGGCGTGCAGCCGGCGATTCCCTCGCAGCCATACGTGTCTGCGGCAGCCGCCTTCGGGAACAGCTGATCCTGGGGCAGCACGGCGCGCAGGAACGACGGCGTCTTGGCACCGGGCGCCACCAGGCCGCTCTCCGCCGTGACCCAGCCCCACATCTGCTCATCGGCCTTCTGCTTGAAGTACGTGGTCAGCGCGACCGGATGCTCCGTCGGGTACTTGGCCACCGCGACGATGCTGCCCGCGGTGTCGTTGTCGAACACCAGCTTGGAGTCCAGCGCCGAGCGGTGCGCCCAATAGAACACGTACGTGATGAAGAAGTGGCTCTGCGTCTCGATCACCGACCACGCGACCTTGGCCGTCGGCGCCGGCTTGGTGTTCTTGGCGTTGTTCGACAGGTTCCAATCGCCGTCGAAATCGATCGAGCGCAGCAGGTCCGCCGACGGCGAGTCCACGTTCACGCCTTGGCGCACCGTCGGCGCATAGCGCGCCGCCAGCTTCTCGTACGGCGCAAGTCCGGGCATCGGCTGGGTGTAGAAGTGGAACAGCGCCTCTTGCGGCAGCGAGTTGCCCTTCTTGGCCTGCACCACGCTGGTCACGCGCACCTGCACGCGGCTGGCCGCCTGCACCGGGCCGGCGGACGTGAACGTCACCACCTTGTCGTTGGTCGCGAACTTGCCCAGCACCGGCTTGTCGCCATGCGTCGTCACGAAAATCGTATTGGCGCTGATGGACTCCGGCTTGACGGTCGCCGAGAACGTCATCGTCACCGTGATGGGCGACGCCACCCCCGTCTCGCCGTCGCCCGGCGTGTGCGACACCAGCGCGAACTGATCGAGCGGCACGTCGAACTCCGGCACATCGATGGGCTGCGGCGTGTCCTGGTCCGTCGCGTCCTGGTCGTGCGCGTCCGTCGGCGGCGGCGCGTCCGGCTGGTCGCCATCCGGCGGCGTCACCGTGTCATCCGCGGTCGTGTCCGCGCTCTGCCCATCGCCCAGCAGCACATCGGTCTTGGGCACGAACAGGTCGTTGCCCGCCGCAGTCGCGTCGCCGTGGTGCGCGATCAAGCCGCCATCGCCACAGGCCGTCAGCGTGAAGGCCAGCACGGCGCTCAAGAACAGCGAGGCTCCTGGCTGGGACGTGCGCATCGGGTCCTCCTTCACGGCGTCGGCGATCGGCTTGCGGCAGGACTGCAGGCGTGCGAACGTGCCGCGCATTCGGCGGAGGATGCGACCCAGCGCGTTGCACCGTCAAGCGTTCACTTGGGTTCCTGGACAGGGCGGCACATGGCGCACAGCCAGCGGAGCATGCAGGCGCGGCTCGGCCATCGCTGGTTCGAGTTGTTGCTCGCCGGGCGTCTGCTCCGGTCGCGGCGCAGCGTGCACCTGTCGCTCGTCACCTCGATGTCGGTCGCGGGCATCGCGCTGGGCGTCGCGGCGCTGATCGTCGTGCTGGCGGTGAACACCGGTTTCCAAGCCGCGTTCCAAGACCGCATCCTGGCGACGTATCCGCACCTTGTGGTCATGCGCCGCGGCGTCGACCTCGAGGATTACCGCGAAGTGGCCGCCAAGCTGGAGCGCGTCGAGGGCGTGCGCGACGTGGCGCCGGCGACGTACGACGACATGATGCTCTCGGGCGCGGCGGGGCGCGCGGGCGCGGTGGTGCGCGGCGTGCCGCTGACGACGCTGCGCGGGCTGCCGGAAGGCGCGGTGGTCGCGGGGCACCTCGACACGGCCGGCGAGACGCCGCAAGTGCAGTTTGCGCAAGACGGTTTGAACGTGACGGCCGGTGTCGCCGCGGCGCGCCACGTGGTGGTCACAGGCGGCAAGGGCTCGCAGCGCTGGCTGCGCACGGTGCCGGTGCTGGCGCAGCCGGCGGGTCTGGCGGGGCTGGTGGTGTTCGATGCGCAGGGCTGTCCGGCGCAGGCAACGGGCAGCGCGGCCAAGGACGAAAGCCGCAACGTCTTCCTCATCAACCCGGACACGGACGAAGTCGTGCGCCGGGCGGACCGCAAGCGCTGCGACGTGGCGGTGGCCTGGGCGACCGCGCCGGGATCCTATGTGCTGCGCTGGTTTGCCGACGGGGCGCAGCAGACGCAGCGCATCGAGCTCGGCGTGGAGGAGACGCAGGTCGCGGTGCTGTCCGGCGCCAAGGCGCACGTCGTCGCGCCGCCGCCGCTCGAGCTGGCGTCTTCGGCCGCGGCGATTGCCGTCGCCAGCCTGGAACCGGGCGCGCTGGCTGTGCACCTGCCCGACGCAGTCAGCGTGGCCGTGTCCGATCCGCCGCAATGGATCGCCTTTGCTGGCACGCTGCCGAGCATCGCGCTGGGCGAGGGCCTGGCCAAGCGCCTGCAAGTCCACGTCGGCGATGAAGTGCGCGCGGTCTCGCCCATGCGCGGCATGGATCGCGGCGCGGAGAGCGCGTCGGCCAGCGCCCTGGGCC
>CAIXAA010000355.1 GCA_903917305.1 uncultured Myxococcales bacterium
CCAGATCCATCAGCTCTTGCGCGAGGTTGCGCGGCGGGGCCGGCGGCGGCACTGGCGGCGGCTCCGGCGGCGCGATGAACGCCGGCCCCGGCGGCTCCACGACGGGCGCGCCCTGGTCGAGGACCAGCTGCGGCCCCAGCGCCAGCGCGCGGCCCAGCGCGAAGCCGACGAGGTGCTCGACCTGGAATTCGTAGCGTCCACGCTCCCTTTCGCTGCGGCTGTCGCGCACGACGGACAGGGCCACGCTGCCGCCGAGCACCGCGCGGCCTCGGACCTCGCCGGGTTCGAGAAGCCGAGCCTCCAGGCAGACTTCGCAGTTGCCGCCGACAAAAGGCACGCGAAACACGCGCGGCGACACCGTCTCGAACGCCGCCGCGCGCAGCGTGCCCCACAGCGTGCGCCCCGGCCGGATCTGGCGTTGCAGCAGGTTGCCCAAGGCTTGCAGCGGCTCGTCGGAGTCCAGGCGCGCCGGGCGACCGTGGCCATCGACGGCAAACAGCAGCTCCGTGTCCGCTGGCGGCCCGAAGGCCACGAACACCGCCTCGGAATCCGCGACGATGGGCGTCAGCGCCCGCGCCAGGGACTCGACGTGCGGCACAGCGCCCAGAAGCATCCCTTGCAATCCGGGCACTTGCATGCCGGCGGCGTCGCAGTGCTGCGCCGGCAGCCACCAGACCCAGCTCGGCTCCTTGCCGGCGATGCGAAAGCCGAGCGCACCGTCGGAGCGCAGGCGGCTGGCCGTGCAAGGCAGCGCCGCGGAGCGCACGGCAGCAGCGATCCAGGCAAGAAAATCAAACGGTTGTACTGGTGGCCGACCCGACATCGCGTCCATCCTACGGGCCGCTTCCGGCACCTGTCAACGTCCAGGTCGGCGCGCCACCGAGCCTTCGCGCCTTCATTCGCGGATTTGCACGACGATGGACCGTGGCAGTTCCATCGGCGCCGCGCTCAACCGACTCTGGCGTCCATGGACGGCCGACGCGGTGGGGCCCAGGCGCGCCGCGACATTCCATTGACCGCCGCCCCTTGCCGACGTAGAAGTGAAGGCTGGCCGGGCGCTGACCGCCGCTCCACCAGGGTCCCCGTGAAGAATCTCCGCGATCTCATGGCCCACTACGCGGTGCACCCAGGTCTGCGCGCCTTTCTCGCATCGCACCTCGAACTCGACCCGCAAGCCTTCCTCTGGCCGGTCGTCGCGGACGTCACCGTCGGCTGCAACCTCGCTTGCACCATGTGTTTCAACTCCGAGCGGGTGACGCGACGCTTTGCCGACGACGCGGTGTTCCGCGCCCTCGAAGCCAATGTGCTGCCCCACACCAACGACCTCGCCTTCGGCTGCCGGCACGAGCCGATGCTGCATCCGCAGTTTCCCAGCGCTCTCGCGTCCTTGCGGCAGACCATCGACGACCGGCGGCTGGCCGCGCGCCTGTGCGTCCTCACGTCCGGCACGCTGCTCAGCCCCGAGACCAGCGCGCTGCTGCTGGACGCCCGACCGCACACGGTCCTGCTGTCCATCGACACGACGAATCCGCAGGCCTACGCGGCGGTGCGGCGGCCGGCGCACTGGGAGGAGCTGCGCGCCAACCTGGATCATTTCCTGCCGCAGGCCCGCGAGCGCGGCGTGTCGGTGACCGTCAACATGGTGCTGCTGCGCACGACGCTGCCGCACGTGTCGGAGTCGATCCAAACCTTTGCTGAACTCGGCCTGCGCGAGGTGCACCTGTCGCAGGCGGCCGGGGTGCCGGGTCTCGGCACGGCGGAGCTGCTGGTGCGCCACGGCGCGGATGCCCTGGCGATCGAGACGGAGATGGCCAAGGCAAGCGCGGCGGCCAAGGCGTGCGGCGTGTCCTTGTGGCAACCCGATGACGCGCCGCCCGTCCTGCCAGGCGAGATGCGGGTCGTGCGCAACGGCGCGACACCCTGGGATGAAGCCGAGCTGGCGCGCGAACCCGGGTCGGTGTGCGTGGCGCCGTGGAGCAAGCTGCGCGTCGATCACGAAGGCTACGTGTTTCCTTGTGAATTCGCGATGAATCCCAAGTCCGCGTGGGGCAACATCGTCACGACGCCGTTTGCCGACATCGTCAACGGCAGCCGTGCCCGCGAGACGCGCGAGAAGCTGCTGGCCGGCATCGCGCCCATGAGCGCCTGCCAGCGTTGCCCTTTTGGCCCGGGGTCGCGGCAGCCGGGCGCCGATGCCTGACCAGCGTCGCCTCTTGCGCGGCCTGTGGTGGCTGCTCACCTGCCTGCTGCTCGCCGAGCTGGGCGTGCGCATCGCGACCTATGTCGAGTACCGCCGGCCGCTGCAGCGCCACCCGGAGATCGCCAAGAAGCTGGAGGAATCGACCGTTGCCAGCAACGTGCTGACGTTCGACGCGGCGCTGAACCCCAAGCGCTTTCCCGTGCGCGTCTTCGGCGTGCACGGCTCGGATGCGCAGCCGACCTGGACGACGTTTGCGCAGTACCCGCCGGAGGGCTTCGCGATGCCGCCGCGGCACGAAGCGGCGCAGCCGGGCGTGGTGCGCATCGCCTTTGTCGGCGGCTCGACGACCTATGACGGTTATCCCAAGCATGTTGCGAAGTTGCTGGATGCGCGCTTCGGTCCCGGCCGCACCGAGGTGCTCAACCTGGGCGTGCCGTCGAGCAACGGCTTCACCACGCTGTTGCTGATGCAGCGCTTCCTGCCGCGCTGGAAGCCGCACATCGTGGTGTATTACGAGGCGTTCAACGACCTCTACTACGGCCACGCCATGAACCTGGCGGGGATCGAGTCGCTGCGGCATCCGGGCAACCCGGACACGTCGGTGTTCCCGGCGCTGCAGCCGACGCGCGGCCTGTGGTCGCTGCTGCCGCACAGCTCCCGTACCAGGGAACTCGCCGAGCTTCCTTGGTTTCACGAGGGCATCTGGGCCCAGCCCATCGAGAACGACTGGGCCATGGCGCGGCTGGGCTGGCAGCTCGGGTTTGACTTCTATGTCGCGACGTTCGCGGCGCCGGACTACCCGCGCCTGACCGCGGCGGAGCTGGATTTCTACGACACGAACCTGCGCTACCTCTGGCCGCTGCTCGGCGGTCTCCAGCATTATGCCGCGGATCTGGCGGAGTCGAACCGGCGCATCCGCGATTTTGCCCGGCTTTCCGGCGCGCCGCTGATCGACGTGGCGGCGGTCTTGCGCGGCGGTGCCGGGCTGTTCAAGGACAACTGCCACCTGCAGGAGACCGGCAAGCAGCTGCAGGCCCAAGCGGTTGAGAAGGCGTTGGAACCGCGAATCGCGGCGCTGCTGGCCGCTGGCGCCCTGCCGCCGCAGCCGCGGCCGGCGGCGGTGCCAGCTCCGGCGCTGCCGCACCCGGCGACGCCGCTGCTGGCGCAGCATCCGCTCGACGGCACCTGCGTGCAGGGCCCGTGTCCGGACGATACCTGTCTGGTTCCGGCGGGTCCAGCGCGGCTGGGCTACAGCGCGGCGATCCTGGCGTCGCGCGTGCAGCCGCTGGTGACGGCAGGCATCGGCTGGTACGACCCGCAGTGGTTCGAGGACGATGGCCCGGAGACCACCGTCAATGTCTCGGCTTTTTGCATCGATCGCCGCGAAGTGCCGACCGAGGCGTTGCAGCGCTGCACTGCCGCCAACCGCTGCGCGCCGTACCACGAAGCCGCGACCGACACGCCCGCCGTCCTCGTCACCGCCGACGACGCCGCGCGCCTGTGCACCTTTCGCGGCGGCCGCCTGCCGACCGAGTGCGAGTGGGAGAAGGCCGCGCGCGGCCCCGCCGGCCGCCTGCTGCCGTGGGGCGACGCGCCGTGGACCGGCAGCCAGGCCAACTTCTGCGGCCACGAGTGCGCCTTTGGCGGCAGCATCCGCACGGCCGACCGCTTTGGCAACGCCGCACCCAGCGGCAGCTTTCCCGGCGCCAGCCCCTACGGCGCCATCGACATGGCCGGCAACCTGTGGGAGTGGACCGCGGACACCTTCACCGACGACCTGCACACGCGCACGGCCGGCGGCAGCGACCCGCTCATCGTGCCGCGCCCCGGCTCCGACCAGGGCTTGCGGCCGCTGCTGCGCGGCGGCAGTTTTGCCTCGTACGGCCACATCCTGGAGCGGCGCAACGCCGAGGGCCTCCCCGACGTCCCCGTCGCCAGCCGCGGCGTGCGCTGCGCCTACGATTTCGGCACGGTGCACAAGCGCTTGCCGGCACGCAGATAGCGGCGCTTTGCCTTGCCCGACCCGCGGCGCTCCGCTAGGCTCCTTGGCGTCCAAGTGCTTGGCCAAGGCAGTGAGGCGGAACGAATGCGGCGAATCGTGGTCCTCGGCAAGGGCGGCATCGGCAAGTCGACCGTCATCGCCAACCTCGCCATCCTGTCGCACCGCACCGGCCTGCGCACGCTGCAGATCGGCTGCGATCCCAAGCACGACAGCTACTTGAAGCACGCGGACGAGGGCAGCGTCGAGACCGTCATCGCCCGCTTCGCGCGCCTGGGCCGCATGAACGGGCCGGAGCTGGAGCGGCTCATCGTCACCGGCCGCACCGGCGTCGACGTGCTGGAGGCCGGCGGTCCGGAGCCGGGACAGGGCTGCGCCGGCCGCGTCATCAGCGTCACGCTGGATCTGCTCAACGATTACGAGAAGATCTACGAACGTTACGACCACGTCTTCTTCGACGTCCTGGGCGATGTGGTGTGCGGCGGTTTCGCTGCGCCGCTGCGCGAGCGCGAGCCCTCGGACGTTTTGCTCGTCGTTTCAGCGGAGTACATGGCCGTCTACGCCGCCAACAACATCGCGCGCGGCATCCGCAACGTCTCGCACATCGGCGGCGCGCGCCTGTGCGGCATCATCGCCAACCGGGTCCACGATGACCGCGAAGTCGCGATCCTGGAAACGTTTGCCGGCCAGCTCGGCACGCGCGTGCTGGGCGTGGTGCCCTACAGCCGCGAAGTCGCGCGCGCGGACGCCTATGGCCGCACGATCACGGAAGAAGCCAATGATCCCAAGCTGCAGGCCGCCTACGCGGCGGTGTACCAGCGCCTGATGACGTTGCAGCCGGAGGATCGCATCGTGCCGACCCCGCTCGAAGACGCCGCGGTGCGCAAGCTCGTGTTCGATGGGCAGGATTGGAGCGAGCCGCTGCGGAGCGTCGGATGACCGCGCCGCCCTTCGACGCCGTGCTGCAGGCGCTGCAAGCGCAACTGGCGGACGCGCCGGCTTGCAGCGCCATCACGCCGCGCGGCAATGGATCGCTGGATTTCACGTTTGCCGACAGCCAGTTGACAGTGATCTCGCTGGTGCCGGCGCAGCCGGGCGCGGCGCAGCCCTTCCGGCTGTCCCTCGACGCGGCGACCAAGGCGCGGCCCGAGGGCATGGCGCTGGCGCGCCGGGTGCGCGATGCGCTGGCGCAGCAGATGCCGCAGGGTCTCGGCTCCTGGCTGCAAGGCGCGCACAATCCGAACGATTTCGTGGAGATCGAGAAGACACCGCAGGCGCTGCAGGCGTTGCTCGGTCCGCGTTTCGCGCAGGGTGCGCCGTTGTGGCAGGGCTGGCACCTGCGGCAGCTGTGGTTCGAGGCGAGCGCGGCCGGCGACGGCTTCTGCCTGGCGTTTTCCAACAACAACAGCCAGTTGCAGCTCTGGCTCGGCCGCGGGGAGCTGCGCGGAACCCGGCTTTGCGACACGCCGCTCGGCCCCTTGAGCGCCTTGGGCGACGCCAGCGGCGCCACCGCCGACGCCCTCGCCTTCCTGGTGCGCTGCTGCCTGGCCTGCAACCTCGCCTGGTCGGGGAAGATCCAGCCGCGCGACCTCGACGACGACTGGAAGGACGGCCTGCTCGACAACAGCAACCGCGGCTCGGTCGAGTGGTACATGAAGCCCAGCCGCTTCTTCGGCATGTGGGGCTACCCGGACACGTTCGGCCTGGCCGGCGAGCTGAACCGCAGGCAATGCCTCATCATTCACGCCTCGCGCGACTGCCCGATCACCATCGAGGTGCTGTCGCGCCACCTGGCGGAGCACCCGCGGCCGTGGGGCGCCGAGATGCTCGGCCACGGGCCGGACGAACTGCAGGTGCTGACGTCGGATTTGGACGAACTGTCGATCGCCCTGGGCGGCGAGAACAAGCTGAGCCGCATCTACGCCCAGGTCGCGCGCCAATCGGCGATCAGCGGCCCGATCGACGCGATGCTCACGGAAGGCTGTGAATCCGCGAAGATCGGCGACAGCCCCGACGCGCTCGGCGAACATTGCCTGCGCGGCAGCAGCGTGTCGCTGTCCTTCCTGCAAGCGCGCATGCCCAACTTCGAGGAGGCGGACACGCGCAGCTGCTGGGCGCGCTTCCTCGATGGCGTCGTCGCGCAGGGCTCGCTGCAACGGCGAAAGAACTTCATCAATCTTGTGGGCTTGGGCAACGCGGACGATCCGTCCGTGCGCCACATCGTCGGCATGCTGGCGGAGCTGGGGATTGAGGTCGCGTCACTCACCATGCCGTCGATGCCCCGCAATGGCGAAGCGCTTTTTGCCAGCGCGGCGCTGAGCGTGGTGTCGCCGTGGCACCCGGTGGCGGACCTGTTCACGCGGCCGATGACCGAGCGCGGGCTGCCGTCGCTGGAGCTGCCGACGCCCTTTGGCTGGCAAGGCACGCTGCGCTGGCTGGCGGCGGTCTGTGCGGCGCTGGACTTGCCCAGGCCAGACGCGGCGTTGCAGGAGAGGTGGCGCGCGCAGCTCACGGCGCTGGCCGGCGAGTCGCTCGGCGTGCTGGCGAAGAAACCTTCCAAGATCGCGGTGGTGTACGACAAGGGCTCACTGACCGAGCTGCTGTCGCCGCGCTTTTTCTTCGGCGCGCGGCTGACCGAGCTGCTGGGCGAAGGCGTCGACCTGACCGTGGTGCACGCGCCGCTGGACGCCCCGCGCCAGGGGACGGATGCCGCGCTGGTGGCGGAGCTGGTGCGAGAAAACGTGCGCTTTGTCGAGCACTTGCCCGCAACGCCGCTGGATGCCCTGCTGCGCGCCGGCGCGTTCGACGCGGTCTACTGCGATGCGGGCGACGGCGAGATCGTTCGCAAAGGCGGCGCAGCGCCCCTCAAGATCAGCGAGCTGCGGCCGGGCCTCTACGGGCAGGCGCAGACGGCGCGGCGGCTGGTGCTGTTGCAACGCATGAACCTCTATCGAAACTACGGCGACAAGCTTTAGGAGCCTGATGGACGACTTCTCGCGCCGCACCATCCCGCGCTTCAACGACGCCGTGCTGTGCGTCGCCAACGCCGTGCCCGACAGCGCCGTGGTCTTTCGCGGTGGCTCTTGTATTTACGAAGCTTTCGACTCCGTGTTCGCCGGCCACGATCTCGGCCAGACACTGCTGCAGGACCTCGCGCGCCGGCGCATCTTCGACACGACCGAGCCGGACACGACCAGCATGCTCGGCGTCGAGTCGCGCGTCGGCGAGGTCAAGCAGTGGAAGGCCGGGCTGATGGACCGCCGCGTGCTGTTCATCGCGGAGCTGGCGCGC
>CAIXAA010000356.1 GCA_903917305.1 uncultured Myxococcales bacterium
AGCAGACGTCGCCATTGGTGCAAGGATTGCCATCATCGCAAAGCACAGTGCCGGCAACGGGTTGCACGGTGCAGACGCCGCTGCCCGGCTCGCAGACGTTCTTGGCGCAAGTGGTGTCGCTGCCTGTCGAGCAGGTCACGATGGTCTTGGCGTCGACCTTGCAAGCATACGGGAACGCGGCCTTGTCGCAGAACAGCGTGCCATTGCACAGGTTTCCGTCCTCTTTGGATGCGCAGTCGCCGTCGCCCTGGCAGCCGCACAGGTTGGCGCCGGGCTGGCACGCACCGGCCGAGCAGACGTCGCCATTGGTGCAAGGGTTGCCGTCCGAGCACGTCAGCCCGTCCGCAGCCGCGTACTCGCACCCGGCCGCGCCGCAACTGTCCGCCGTGCAGACGTTGCCATCGTCGCACACGCCCACCGGTGCCTTGTGCCAGCAGCCCGTCGCCGCATCGCACCCGTCCGTCGTGCACGCGCTCGCGTCCGCGCACGCCGCCGGCGTTCCCACGCACGTCCCTTGCTGGCAGGCATCGCCGACGGTGCAGGCGTTGCCGTCGTCGCAGGCGGTCATGCTGGCGGTCGTCGCCATCTCGCAAGCCCCCGTCGCGGCGTTGCATTGGTTGTGCAGGCATGCCGTGTCGGCGTCCGCTGGGCATGACACGACCGTCGCGGCGTCGACCTTGCACTGGTACGGCAGCGCCGATTTGTCGCACTTCCACACGCCTGCGCACGCGTTGCCGGCGGACATCGCGGCACAATCGCCGTCGACCTGGCAGCCGCACAGGCTGGGGCCGCCCTGGCACACGCCGCCGGCGCAGCTGTCGCTCGATGTGCATGGCTCGCCATCGCTGCACGGGGCGCCATCCGCCGCCCCGTGGCTGCACGCGCCTGCCGCGCAGGCGTCGGTGGTGCAGACGTTGCCGTCGTCGCAGGTGCCTTCGTCGGTCAGGCCGTCGCAGTCGTTGTCGCTGCCGTCGCAGACTTCGGTCGACGCCGCGGGGGCGTCGCACGCCGCGAGCCCCCCGACCCCGCATGTCCGCTTGCCAGCGCAAGCGCCTGAACCGCCACAGGTTGTCGACAAGGCGAGCGCAACGGCGCGCGCCGAGCAGTTGCACAGGCCAGCCGTGGCCACGCACTGCTTCTCCACCGTGCCTTCGGCCGTCTGGGCGTCCTGGCACGCGAATCCCGGTCCGCAGTCCTTGCCCGCGCCGGCGCACGGCGAACCGCAAAAGCTGCCTTCGCCCGCGTACTTGACGCAGCGGGCGTCGGGCTGGCCGGGCGCAACGCACTGGCTCGACGCGGTGCACGGGTCGCAGCGCCAGCCCCAGGAGGGCACGCAGACGAACTGCGGATCTGCGGAACTGCCCAATTGTTTGCAGGAAAACCCACCAGGGCAGTCCGTCGTGCAGAGCTGGCCGCAAACCTGGCCGGCGGTGGTGTCCAGGCACCAGCCCGTGTCGCAGCCGGCGTTGGCGGTGCACGGGCAGCCGGCCGCGCCAGGACAGTCCGCGACGTTGTCGGCGACCGATACATCGGCAACCACATCCGATGGTTCTGCGGTGTCGGCGGCGTCAGCTGGCGCGACGTCGAGGCCCGATCCGTCCGCTGCCGGCGGCAGTTCATTCGTCGCGGCGTCGGCGGGGGGTTGTGGGGCGTCGGTGACGGCGAGTTCGGCTGCCTGGACATCCGGCGCTGGTCCGGCGGCGTCCGTTGCAGTGTCGGCGGCGGCGGAGGGTCCAGCGCCCGCTCCCGCGCAGCCCGCCGAAACTGCCAGCAAGACCGCGAGGATCCAAGCATTTCGCGAGCCGGTCATGGATCACCTGCCTGGGGCCGACCACCCGTCACGCGGCTCGGGCCTTGGGCGGCACCCTACGCGGCGCGCGCGGCCCGGGTCAAGGTTGAAGTTCGCGTCAAAACGACACGCCAGCGCGATGTGAAGTTGACAACGACGGCCGCCGGAACTACCAGCAGCCCATGCACCAAGCCCTGCTCGCCGTCGCCACCGATCTGTGCGCCAACCTCGCCGCCGACGACCGCTACGCGCGCATCGTCGCGGCCGTCCGTCGCGTCGTCCCCTGCGATGCCGCGGCCCTTTTGCGGCTGGAGGGCGGCGTGCTCGTGCCGGTGGCGGCCGAAGGCCTCGTGCCGGACGCCATGGGCCGCCGCTTTCCGCCGGCCGAACACCCGCGCCTGCTGCGCATCCTGGCCAGCCCGCTGCCCGTGCGCTTCGCGGACGCGCGCCTGCCCGATCCCTTCGACGGGCTGCTCGAGACTGCCGGCGGCGATTACCTCGCAGATGTCCACGCTTGCATGGGTTGTGCCCTGCGCGTCGGCGGCCAGATCGTCGGCGCGCTGACGGTCGATGCCGTGGATCCGCAGGCGTTCGACGTGGTCGATGACGAAACGCTGCTGCTGTTCGCGACGCTGGCCGGCGCGGCGATGCACACGGCGGGCCTGATCGAGGCGCTGGAGACGGCCGCCCTGCGCCAGGGACGGGTGGCCGCCCAGCTGGTGCAAGAGGTGCAGCAACGCGAAGGTGCCGAAATTCTTGGCATCAGCGTCCAGGCGCAGCGCCTGCGCGAGGAGGTGGGGCTGCTGGCGGACTCGGACCTGACCGCGCTGATCACCGGCGAGACGGGCGTGGGCAAGGAGGTCGTCGCGCGCGCCATCCACGGCCAGTCGGCGCGGCGCAGGCACGCGATGATCTACGTCAACTGCGCGGCACTGCCTGAATCCATTGCGGAAAGCGAGCTGTTCGGCCATGTGCGCGGCGCCTTCACCGGGGCGAGCGAGGCGCGCGCCGGCAAGTTCGAGGTCGCGGACGGTGGCACACTGCTGCTCGACGAGATCGGTGAACTGCCGCTGTCCCTGCAGTCCAAGCTGCTGCGCGCGCTGCAGTTCGGCGAGGTGCAGCGCGTCGGCACCGATCGGCCGCTGCGCGTCGACGTGCGCGTCCTGGCGGCGACCAACCGCGACCTGGTCGCGGAGGTGCGTGCCGGGCGCTTTCGCGCCGACCTGTTCCACCGGCTCAGCGTGTATCCCTTGCATGTTCCACCCTTGCGCGAGCGGCGCGGCGACATCGACGTCCTTGCCGGCTTCTTTCTCGACGAGGCGCGCGTGCGCTTGGGGCTCGGGCCGGTGCGCCTCACGCCGGCGGCGCGCGCGCGGCTGGAAGGCTACGCCTGGCCGGGCAATGTCCGCGAATTGCAGCATGTTCTCTTGAGGGCGGCGCTGCGGGCGGCGGCGGGCGAACGGCACGCGCCGGTGCGCATCGACGTCGCGCACTTGGGGCTGGAGCCTGCCGAGCCGGTCGCCTTGCGGCCGCAGGCGCCGCCGCAGGTGCCGCCGGGCCAGACCCTGCGCGCCGCGACCGAAGCCTTCGAGCGCGCTGTGATTGCCGAAGCGTTGGCGGCGGCCAGCGGCAACTGGGCGCAGGCCGCGCGAACGCTCGGGTTGGACCGCGCCAACCTGCACCGCCTGCGCAAGCGTCTGGGCTTGCCGTGAACGGTGGCCGCGGTGCCTAGGCGGCCTTGGCCGGCTTGGCCTCGGCGCCGTCTTCCTGCTCGGCCGTGTGCACGTGGTGCCGCGACGCCCAGGCGAGCCGCGCGACGAAGATCGCCAGGCTGACCACACCCAGGCTGAACACGACGTCGCCCGGCGCGCGCAGCCAGCGCAGCGTGCGCAAGGCCGGCTGCTGCAAGAACTCCGCGGAACGGGCGTACCACAGGCCGTGCGTCACGCTCGCCCAGGTCTGCATCAGGCCGATGGGCAGCAGGCTCAGCAGCACCATGGCCACCAGGCCGGCGTTGAAGGCCCAGAAGGAGCCTTGCAGCAGGCGATCGCTCCACGCGGCGCCGCGTGCCGACATGCCGCGCAGGCAGAAGAGCGTGAGGCCGATGCCGAGCATGCCGTACACGCCGAACAGCGCGGTGTGGCCATGAACCGCTGTCGTGTTGAGGCCTTGCATGTAGTAGAGCGCGACCGGCGGGTTGATGAGGAAGCCGAACACGCCAGCGCCGACGAGGTTCCAGAACGACACGGCGACGAAAAAGTAGATCGGCCAGCGGTACGCCTGCACCCACGGGCGCACGCGGGCAAGCCGATAGCTTTCCCAGGCTTCGAAGCCGACGAGCACCAGCGGCACGATCTCGAGCGCCGAGAAGGCCGCGCCGAGCGCCAGCACCGACACCGGCGTGCCGGTGAAGTACAGGTGGTGCGCGGTGCCGATGATGCCGCCGCCGAGGAACACCGCGGTCGAGAAGACCACGGCGCTGGTGGCGGTGGAGGTGCGCACCAGGCCCAAGCGCGTGAACAGGAAGGCGATGACCGTCGTGGCGAAGACCTCGAAGAAGCCCTCGACCCACAGGTGCACGACCCACCAGCGCCAGTATTCGGCGACGGCGAGGTGCGTGTGCTTGCCCCACATCAGGCCGGCGCCGTAGAACAGGCCGATGGCGACGGTCGACAGGAACAGCATGGTGGTCAACTGGCGGCCTTCCGAGGGCTTGCGCAGCGCGGGCAGCAGCGCGCGGCCGACCAGGAACAGCCAGAGCAGCAGGCCGACGAACAGGAACGCCTGCCAGAAGCGGCCGAGGTCGACGTACTCGTAGCCCTGGTGGCCAAACCAGAAGTTGGTGTCGAGGCCGAGCTTCTGCTGCGTGCCCAGCCACTCGCCGGCCAGCGAGCCGACCACGATGACGAGCAGGCAGCCGAACAGGGCGTTCACCAGCAGGCGCTGGTACGGCGGCTCGTAGCCGGACACGGCCGGCGCGATGTAGAGGCCGGTCGCCACCCAGGCCGTCGCGATCCAGAAGACGCCGATCTGCGTGTGCCAGGTGCGCGTGACGACGTAGGGCAGGATGTCGGCGAGGGCAAAACCATAGAACTTGCGGCCTTCCACGCCGTAGTGCGCCGTGATGGCGCCGAGCACCACCTGCACGAGCATCAGGGCCACGACCGTCCAGAAGTACTTGCGGGTCGCGAGCATCGACGGCGTCGGCTGCATGGCCAGCAGCGGATCGCGGGCCGGGACCACGGCGTGCTCTTCGTCCTTGCGGCGCGCGGCCATGAACCAGGCCAGGCCGCCCACGCCGGCGAGCAGCGTGGCGATGCTGAGCAATGTCCAGAGGATGCTGGCGGGCGTCGGCGCGTGGCCGAGCAGCGGCTCCGGCGGCCAGTCGTTGGTGTAGCTGATGCTGTCGCCCGGGCGGTTGGCGGCGCAGGACCAGGAGGTCCAAAAGAAGAACGCTGTCAAGGCTTTGCGCCGCTCGCTGTCCGGCACGGCGGCCTTGGGCATGGCATAGGCTTCGCGCAGGTCTTCGAGGGCGGCGGCCGAACCGAAGAGGTCGTCATAGTGACCGGCGACTTCGCGCACGACGTCGGCGCGGTCGGCGGACAGCGTCAGCGTGCCGGTCGCCGCATCGAACGTGTTCTTGCGCAGGGTCGCGGTCAGCCGCGAGCGCAGCGCGGCCTGGGCCTCTGCATCGAGCGCGGCATAGGCAACGCCCGACCGGGCTTGGGCCCAGCGATCGAGCAGGCCGGTCGCCTCGCGGTGCAGCCAGTCCGCCGACCAGTCGGGCGCCTGGTACGCGCCATGCCCCCAGATCGAGCCGAGCTGCTGGCCGCCGGTCGACTGCCAGACCTGCTGGCCCATCTGGATCTGCGCCGCGGTGAAGACCAGCGCGCCGTCCTGGGTCACGACGCGCTCCGGAATGGGAGGAGCTTGACGATAGATCTCGCGGCCCATCCAACCGAGCGCCGCAAAAGAGCAGACGACGACGAGGGCGAGGGCGATCCATGAACGCTTGTTCTTCATGAGGATGCCTTGGGTGCCGATGCGACACGAAGAGGTTGGGGCGCCTGCCGAACCGACCGGCCAGGGACGCGCTGCCCGGCCCGTAAAGCAAGAGCTGTGCCACAAACGTAATGCTGTGGAAGGACGATGTTCTGCTGGCGGTTGGTGTCGAATTGACAGCGCCGAGGTGTCGTCAAAATGACAATGCGTGTCGCATGCACACGCGACGCGGGCACAGGCTAGCCTCGCGGTCCTGTGCCCGACCGCGGCACGCGCGCAACCTTGCGACGATCCAGGCGCCCGTGTACCGTCGGCCGCGTCACCGCGAGGCCCCCGAGATGAAGGCAGGACCGCTGCTGCTCCTGATTCCGCTGCTGCTCGTTGGTCTCGGGCTGCGCACGCTGTTTTCCGAGCAGGTGTTCGACGGCGAGCGCATGGTCGCGGTGTGGGACCCGGATACCAGCTACCACCTCTGGCGCATCGAGGAGACCGTGCACACCGGCGTCGCGCCGCACTGGGATCGCCTGCTGAATGCGCCCATCGGCGCCGGCGTGCCCTATCCCGATGGATTTTCCGGGCTTCTTGCCGGCGTTGCACGGCTGCAGTACGGCGCCCAGGCCACGCGCCACCAGATCCAGGAAGCCGCCAACGCGGTCATGCCGGCGCTTGGCCTGCTGGCGGTCCTGGTGGCGTACTTCTTCACGCGGCGCATCTTCGGACGCGTGGAGGCGCTGCTGGCCGCCGGTCTCGCGGCGGTGCTGCCCGGTCACGTCCTGCTGAGCTGCTACGGCCGCGTGGATCACCACATCTTCGAGATCGCGCTCCCGTCGCTGGCGCTGCTCGGCGTGCTGTCGGCGCAGCAAGCGAAGCACTTGCGCGGTGTCGTGCTGCGCGGGCTGCTCGCGGGCGTGGCGCTGGCGGCGCTGCACTACACCGTGACGGCGGCGCCGCTGCACATGGGGTTGGTCGGCGTGGCGGCGGTGGTCGCAGCGCTGCGGGCGGCGGGGACGGGAC
>CAIXAA010000357.1 GCA_903917305.1 uncultured Myxococcales bacterium
CGAGAACTACTGGTTCTTCTATGGCTACGCCCGCGACTCGGAGACGTTCTCGCCCAACACCTACAGCGCCACGGTCGAGCGCGCCTTCCTGACCGCGGCGCGGCAATACCAGTTCTGGGCCATCGATTTCGCCACGTACCAGAAGGACGGCTGGTGGCAGAAGCGCTACGGGCGCGAGTTCGACGAGGACGTCAACGGCGGCCTGTCCGGCGCCTACGCGACGCTGAACACCTTCAATACGCTGACCAATGTCATCGCGCGGCCGACGCCCGGCTACTTCACCTACAACGGCGTGCGCAAGCGCTTCGAGCCGTACAACTCGGTCGACAACATCAGCGCCGACGCGCATTGGCTCGACGACCTGAGCGGCGCGCGGCCCCTGTACCCCAGCTACGGCGGCGGCTACCTCTACCGCCCGATGAGCGGCGGCCAGATCTACGACCGCCTCGCCGCGTTCCAGGTGCTCGCCGATCCGACGACGAACTTCCTCGCCAACAACGAGACCGAGGACACGCGCCGCTACCTCGTGAGCTTCTTCAACGCGTTCCCGCGCCAGTTGATCAACCTGTTCGCCGCGATCTCGGTCGAGGACGGCAGCCGCTATGGCTGGTACGTGTTGCAAGGCGCGACAGATGAAGAGGATTACGTGCAGCGCCGCGTCTGGGCCGGTCCGGGCGCCGACACGCCGCCCAAGCTTTGCTCCGCTTTCGCGCCCGACGCGACGGCGGCGGACAAGATCGGCTGCCAGAAGTACACGATCTTCCCGGATGGCCGCCCGACCTTCCCGTCGAGCCGCTTCCGGATGCCGCTGCTCGGCTCGCTGTACGGCATGTCGCTGCTGACAAAGGGCTTCAACCGTGCGTACATGGACGTCAGCCGCGTGTTCATCAAGGGCAACCAGGCCAGCATCGACCTGCCGCCGGACGTGACCGTGGCGACGTTCACCGATCCGCTGTCCGGCAAGACGTATGTGGCGCCGATGACTGCGAATGACACGGCGAATCCTGGCTACGAGGCCGTGCTGCTCGCGGCGGCGGAGCTGGCGAAATTCAACGACCTCAGCCTCTTGCAGCAGAACTACCTGTTCTCGGAGTACCAGTTCCGGGTCAGCCTGCTCGACCTCATCCGCACCATGCACGAGACGTACGAGTACTGACTTTTCGCAGCGAATTGGTCCATGCTCTCGCCCTTCGCGCTGCGATCCGGCCTGCGTGCCGATCTGCCGCCAAACATCACCTTCCAGAGAGGATTTTCATGCGCGCCAGCCAGTTGCACCTTCCGACCCTGCGTGAACCGCCCAAGGATGCGGAGGTCGTGTCGCACCAGTACCTCGTGCGCGCCGGCTACATTCGCCGCGTAGCTGCTGGTATCTACTCGTTTCTTCCGCTGGGCGTGCGCTCGCTCGAGAAGATCAAGACCATCATTCGCCAGGAGATGAACCGCGCCGGCGCCCAAGAGGTGTTCATGCCGGCGATCGTCCCGGCGGAATTGTGGCAGGAATCAGGGCGTTGGGCGCAGTACGGGCCGGAGCTGCTGCGCCTCAAGGACCGCAAGGGCGCGGAGTTCTGCGTCGGGCCGACGCACGAGGAGGTCGTGGTCGACCTCATCCGCAAGGACGTCAAGAGCTACAAGCAGTTGCCGGTCAACGTCTACCAGATCCAGACCAAGTTCCGCGACGAGGTGCGGCCGCGCGCCGGCCTGATGCGCGGGCGCGAGTTCATCATGAAGGACGCGTACTCCTTCGATGCCTCGCAGGAAGGCGCGCACGCGAGCTACCGCGGGATGTTCGAGGCTTACACCCGCATCTTCACGCGGCTGGGCCTGGACTTCCGCGCCGTCGAGGCGGACACGGGCAACATCGGCGGCTCGATGTCCCATGAATTCCAGGTGCTTGCCGAGTCGGGCGAAGACGCGATCGTCTCCTGCGGCGCGTGCAGCTACGCCGCCAACGTCGAGAAGGCCCACCTGCCGATGCCCGACTTCACCGCCACGCCGGACGGCCTGGGCGCCGCGCAGCTGGTCGAGACGCCCGGCGCCAAGACCATCGAGAGCGTGTGCAAGGTCCTGGGCTGCCAGCCCGCCGACATGATCAAGGCCGTGCTCTACGACGCGGACGGCGAACCGGCCGTGGTGTTCGTGCGCGGCGACCGCGAGGCCAACGAGGTCAAGGTCAAGGCGGCGCTCGGCGTCAAGGCGCTGTTCCTGGCGGACGCCGCGTGGTTCGTGCAGAAGACCGGCTTGCCGCCTGGCTACTTGGGCCCGCTCGGCATCGGCAACGTCAAGTACGTCCTCGACGGCGAGATCCGCGCCATGGCGACCGCCGTCTGCGGCGCCAACGAGAAGCAGAGCCACTTGACCTCGGTCTCGCCCGCCCGCGATCTCGCGAACGCCACCTACGGCGATGTGCGCATGGCGATCGCCGGCGATCCCTGCCCGCGCTGCAGCGGCAGCCTGCGCAGCTTTCGCGGCATCGAGGTCGGCCACGTGTTCTACCTCGGCCAGAAGTACTCCAAGGCCATGCAGGCCACTTTCCTCGACGAGGCCGGCGCCGCGCAGGTCTTCGAGATGGGCTGCTACGGCATCGGCGTCACGCGCATCCTCTCGGCGGCGATCGAGCAGAACCATGACGCGCGCGGCATCCAATGGCCGGTGTCGATCGCACCGTACGAAGTGATTGTCCTCGGTTTGCAGACCGAAGGCCCTGGCGTGGCGCTGGCGCAGCAGCTGCACGACGAGCTGCAGGAAGCCGACATCGAAGTGGTGCTGGACGATCGCGACGAGCGGCCGGGCGTCAAGTTCAACGATGCGGATCTCATCGGCTATCCCGTGCAGGTCACGGTCGGCAAGAAGGCGGACGCGGGCATCGTCGAGGTCAAGCTGCGGGCGACCGGCGTGCGGTTCGAAGCGCCGGTGCAAGGCCTGTCGGCGCGCATCGCCGCGGCGATCCTGGCGGCGCGCAAGGGCGGCCCCCTCCACCTGTTGCAGGATCCGGCATGAGCCCCAACAAGTCCTTGCCCCGTCTCGCGATCGCGCTGGACGCGCCCAGCCTCGAGCCGCTCGAACCGATCCTCGATGCGCTGCACGGCCTGCCGGTGCTGGCCAAGGTCGGGCTGTCGCTGTTCACCGCGGTGGGTCCGTCGGTCGTGCACCACATGCGCCTGGCGGGCTTCGAGGTCTTCCTCGACCTGAAACTGCACGACATTCCGCATCAAGTCGGTCTGGCGGTGGCGGCGGCGGCGCGCCTGGACGTGGCGATGCTGACGGTGCACACCGCGGGCGGCCGGGCGATGCTGGAAGCGGCGGTCGAGGCGGCGCAAGGGCGGACCCGGATCATCGGCGTCAGCGTGCTGACGAGCCTGACCGACGCCGATCTCGCCGAGACGGGCGCCGGGCACGGCGTCGAGGCGACCGTGCAGCGGCGCTTGCATCTGGCTAAAACAACGGGTCTTTCTGGAGCGGTGATGTCGCCGCTGGAGCTGCAGCTGGCTCCCGGGACGCCCGAGCAGTTCCTGCGCGTCGTGCCGGGCATTCGTGCGACGGCGGGTGGGGATGACCAGCAGCGCGTCGCGAGCGCGTATGATGCCGTGCGCGCCGGCGCGTCGATCCTGGTCGTGGGACGGCCGATCGTGTCGGCAGCGGATCCGCGCGCGGCGGCGCTGGCGGTGCTGGCGGA
>CAIXAA010000358.1 GCA_903917305.1 uncultured Myxococcales bacterium
GGCATGGGCGTTGGCGTCTGCGCACCGACCACGCTCGCGCCGCCGGTCTGCACGGCGGGCGCCTGGGATTGCAACGGTTTCTACGCCGCGGTGCCCGGTTACGAAGCGATCGAGACCACGTGCGACGGCCTGGACAATGACTGCGACGGCGTCGTCGACGCCAACCTGGCGCCCTCCAGCGTCGGCATCGAGGCGTGCCTGAGCAAGGGCCAGTGCGCCACCGGCGTCAGCGTCGTGTGCAAGGGCGGCGCGCCGACGTGCGATTACAGCGGCGTCGCGCATTTCGAAGCCAGCGAAGTGACTTGCGACGGCTTCGACAACGACTGCGACGGGCACGCCGACAACTTCGCCGGCGGCACGGCGGTGCTCAGCAGCACCGACACGACCGGCTGCGAGACGCAAAAGGGCGTGTGTGGCGCGGGCACCGTACAGAAGGTGTGCAAAGACAGCAAGATGCAGTGCAGCTACGCGACCATCGCCGGCTACGAGGCGAGCGAGGTCAGCTGCGACGGCAAGGACAACGACTGCGACGGCGTCGTGGACAACCTCGCACCGGGCACCGCGCCGGCCAAGTCGCCGTGCGGCAGCGCCGGCGTGTGCGCCGCTGGAAAGTCCAAGTGCGACAGTGGGTTGTGGAAGTGCGACTACGCCGGCATCGTCGGCTACGAGCCGTTCGAGATGACCTGCGACGGCAAGGACAATGACTGCGACGGCAAGACCGACGAAAGCCTCGCGCCGGCAGCGAATTGCGGCGTGATGGCCGGCCAGGGCGTATGCGCGTGGGGCGGCACGGTGACGTGCAAGAGCGCCAAGGCCACATGTGATTTCAGCCACATCCTCGGCTTCGAGAAGGACGTCGAGAAGTCCTGCGATGGCCTCGACAACGATTGCGACGGCCTGACCGACGAGAAGGAAGGGCTCGACGCCTCCAAGAGCGGTTGCCTGCTCGGCATTTGCGCGGCGTCCGGCATCGCCAACTGCACCGCGGGTGCCTGGGCGTGCGACGAGAAGAATGTGACGGGCTACGAGAAAGGCGCGGAAAAGACGTGCGATGGCCTGGACAACAACTGCGACGGCCAGACGGACGAGAACTTGACCGACCCGGGGCCCACCGGCGCCAACTGCCCGACGGCCGGCGTGTGCGCGACGGGCGTGACGGCGCTCTGCTCAAACGCCAAATACGTCTGCAATTTCAGCGCAATTACGACGCATGAGACCAAGGAGCTCACCTGCGACGGCCTCGACAACGACTGCGACGGCGTCACCGACGTCGGCGCGGGCGGCGTGGGCCTGTGCGGCGGCGGCGCGGCGTGCGCGGCGAACAACCAGTGCGCGAGCGGCACTTGCGTGCAAGTCAGCGGCGGCGCGATGGTCTGCGCGCCCAAGAGCGGCCAGTGCGGCGTGCTCTCCGGCGGCGTGACGACTTGGACGGACGACGGCGCCACGATCTGCTCGAACACGACGGCCACGCAGAAGTGCGCCGCGGGCGTGTGGGCGGCGGCCAGCTTCTGCGCCTCCGCGACGCCGCAGTGCATCGCCGGCGCATGCGTGCTTTGCGCCCCGAATTCATCCACTTGCGACCCGGTCGACAAGACGAAGTTCGCGCAGTGCGCGGCAGACGGCAAGTCGATCCTGCCCGGCCAATCCTGCGGCGCGGGCACGCACTGCGCGGGTGCAGGCGCCTGCGTGAGCGACACGGCGTTTGCGGTGAGCGATGGCGGCAGCGGCTCGGAGCCGGTCGGCGCCGGCCTCAAGGACGGCAGCGTCGCGCTGGCGTGGCTCTCCGACGAGAACGGCGGCACCGAGGTGCGCATCCGCCTCGCCGGCCCGGACGGCACGTGGAAGGGCGCGAGCAGCCTCGCGACCGGCTCCAAGTCCGCGTTGACGGCCACCTGCTCGACGACGACCGGCTGCCCGTCGCGCGTGGCCATCGCGCCGCTCGGCACCGGCTTTGCCGTCGCCTGGGTCACTGGACCCGCCAACGCATCGGCCATCGCGATTCGCTTCTTCGACGCCAGCGGAGCCCCCACGGGCGCCGCCAGCATCGCCAGCCCGGGCAGCGCCGTGCAGACCGAGCCAGCCTTGGCGGGCAACGGCAGCAGCCTGATCCTCGCGTGGACCGACGGCGCCATCGACGGCGACGGCGCGGGCATCGGCTACCGGCTGTTCGACCAGACCGGCAAGGCCCTCGGCAGCGCGGCGGCGGCCAACAACGATCCGGGCAGCTCCATGGCGCCCACGTCGGGCGACCAGGGCCAGGCGGCCGTCGCGATGAAGCCCACGGGCGACTTCGCGGTGGTCTGGACCAACCTCGCGATCGGCACCACGACCAAGGCCAGCGTGCGCGGCCGCATGTTCAACGCCGATGGAACGCCGGGCACGGCGGGCGTCAAGCCCATCAGCAGCGCTTCGGGCGTCCAGAACCTCCACCCGACCATCACGTACGCGCAGAACACGGCGGACGCGGCGTGGGCGTCGTTCAACATCGACGGCAGCGGCTACGGCATCGCGATGCGGCGCTTCGACGGCACCACGCTCGTGCAGCTGGCGCCCGCGAGCCCGGCCAACTCCTTCACGGCCGGCGACCAGGACATGCCCGCGATTGCCGGCCTTGCTGACGGAACGTCGGTCATCGCCTGGCAGTCCGTGAACGAGCAGGGCGTGGGCAACGGCCTCGAGGTCTCCACGCGCGACATCCCGCAGGCCGGCTCGCCGACCGTGCCGGAAGTCGACCTGAACAAGCCCAACCCCGCGGGCGATCAGGACATGGCGGGCGTCGTCGCCTTCGCGGATGGGCGCGTGCTCTACCTCTGGCGCTCGCGGCCGACGGCGGGCGCCGCAGGCGAGATCTGGGCGCTGTTCCGCTAGAGAATCCTGCAGAAAAATTTGCCCACTCCGCGTTTGCTCCTAGTCTGGTCGCCAGGCTCGCCGATGCGGTTTCGCGGCGATTCAGGCCCCCATTCCAGGATTCGCCATGAGCTTCATCCCCGGTCCCGCGGAGCGCGTGCCTGAGCCGCGTCCGCCCGTCGACTACGCCAGCGTCCGCCGCGTGCACCTCATCGGCATCGGCGGCTCCGCCATGGGCAACTTCGCCGGCATGCTGCAGGCGCGCGGCCTCGAGGTGCGCGGCTCGGACGTGACGGTCTTTGACCCGATGCGCACGCAGCTGCAGAAGTGGTCGATTCCCTTCACGGAAGGCTGGGACGCGCACAACCTCGACTGGGGACCGGACCTGGTCGTCATCGGCAACGTCGTGCGGCGCGACAACGTCGAGGCGGCGGTGGTGCGGGAGCGCGCGCTGCCCTACTGCTCCTTCCCGGAAGGGCTGGGCGAGTGGTTCCTGCAAGGCCGCATTCCAACAGTGATTGCCGGCACGCACGGCAAGACGACCACGACGTCGCTGACCGCCTGGCTGCTGGAAAGCGCGGGACTTTCGCCGGGTCTGCTGGTGGGCGGCGTGCCGCTCAACCTCGGCACGAGCTTCCGGCTGGGCGAGGGCAAGCCGTTTGTCATCGAAGGCGACGAGTACGACACGGCGTACTATGACAAGCGCCCGAAATTCGTCCACTATCGTCCACATCACGGCGTGCTGACGTCCTGCGAGTTCGACCACGCCGACATCTATCCGGACTTCGCCGCCGTGCAACGCGCGTTTGCCCTGTACGCAAGCCTGTTTCCGCAAGATGGCCTGCTGGTGGCCTGGGGCGAGGACGAGCGCGTGACGGCCGTGCTGGGCGCGTGCAAGGGCCGCGTGGCGCGCTATGGCTTTGCGGGGCAAGGACTTGCGCTGGACGTCGAGATCGACCTGCACGGCATCGAGGCGCGCGGCGCGACGTTCACGCTCAGGAAGGGCACGGCGCCGCACATCGGCGGGCGCGATCCGCTGCCGAGCTGGCAAGCGGGTGAGACCATTGGCCGATTCGAGTCGCCGATGGCCGGCCGCCACAACGTCCTGAACGCCGCGGCGGCGCTGACGATGGCGCTGGACCTCGGCGTGACGCTGGCGCAGGCGCAGACGGCCATGGAGCAGTTCAAGGGCGTCAAGAAACGGCAGGAACTGAAAGGGGAAATCGGCGGCGTCGCGCTCATCGACGACTACGCGCACCACCCGACGGCGGTCAAGGAGACGATCGCGGCGATTCGCGGCCAGTGGCCGGGGCGCCGGCTGTGGGCGCTGTTCGAGGCGGAGTCCAACACCTCGCGGCGCAAGGTGTTCGAGGACGTGTACCCGACGTTCTTCGCCCAAGCCGATCAGGTCGTGTTGTGCCAGCCGCTGCACAAGGAAGGCGACAAGCTGACGCCGGACCAGATCATGGACGCGGCGGCGGTGTGCCGGTCGATCGAGACGTTGGGAACGCCGGCGCGCTACATTCCCGATGTCGGCGATATCGTGGCATTCGTTGCGCGCGAGGCCAGGCCGGGCGACGTGATCCTGGCGATGAGCGGGCGTGATTTCCAAGGCTTGCATGGCAAGCTGCTTGCCGCGCTGAGCGCTCGCTTTGGCGGCTGACACCCGAACCTGAACCCGAGCCGGATCCCGAACCGGAGCCCGAGCCCGAGCCCGAGCCGGATCCCGAACCGGAGCCCGAGCCCGAGCCCGAGCCGGATCCCGACCCGCAAAACCCTTCACCTTTCGCGGCCACGCTGGCACATCGGCGTTGACTTCGATCGCCCTGCGGCGCATGCTCTTGGCCCCCTGGCAATGACCAGAGCAGCGCCGGTCTCGCGAATTCATCAGCAACGTGGCCACCACAGTCGTGGCGGGCACGTGCGGGCGGCGGACGAAAAGGAACGAAAGATGGCAGAGATGACTCAAGTGATGGCATTCGACGACGATTTCGAGAAGCAGTTCCTGGATTGGGAAAAGCAGCAGAACGTCGTCGAGGGCGAGATCGTGCGCGGCACGGTGCTCAGCGTGAACAAGGACTTCGTGATCGTGGACATCGCCTACAAGAGCGAAGGCCAGATCCCGGTTCATGAATTCACCGAGCATGACGGCACCGTCACGGTCCAGGCCGGCGATGTGATCGACGTGTACGTCGAGAGCCGCGAGAACGAGAACGGCCTCGTCGAGCTCAGCAAGGAGAAGGCCGATCGCCTCAAGATCTGGGACGAAATCGCCGAAGCCTGCGAGAACGAGGAACTGGTCGAGGGCGTCATCACCGCACGCGTCAAGGGCGGCCTCACGGTCGACATCGGCGTCAAGGCGTTCCTGCCCGGCAGCCAGGTGGATCTCCGCCCGGTGCGCAACCTCGAGAAGTACATCGGCCAGCGTTTCCACTTCAAGGTCATCAAGTTCAACAAGAAGCGCGGCAACATCGTGCTGTCGCGTCGCGCCCTGCTCGAGAAGCAGCGCGAGGCCTTGAAGAGCCAGACCCTCGGCAAGCTGGAAGTCGGCATGGTCGTCGACGGCATCGTGAAGAACATCACGGAGTACGGCGCGTTCATCGACCTCGGCGGCATCGACGGCCTGCTGCACATCACCGACATGAGCTGGGCGCGGGTCAACCACCCGTCCGAGCTGTTCGAAGTCGGCCAGGAAGTGAAGGTCCGCGTTTTGAAGTACGATCCGGAGCGCGAGCGCGTCAGCCTGGGTCTCAAGCAGAACACCGACGATCCGTGGATGAACATCGAGAACCGCTACCACATCGGCCAGCGCGTCAAGGGCAAGGTCGTCTCCTTGACCGATTACGGCGCGTTCATCGAGATGGATGCCGGCGTCGAGGGTCTGATTCACATCAGCGAGATGAGCTGGACCAAGCGCGTCAAGCACCCGTCCAAGGTGCTGTCGCTGGGTGACGAGATCGAGGCGCAGATCCTCGAGATCGACTCGCGCGCCAAGCGCATCTCGCTCGGCATGAAGCAGATCGAGCAGAATCCGTGGGATGTGATGGCGCAGACCTACCCGGTCGGCAGCCATGTGAAGGGCGTCGTTCGCAACATCACGAACTTCGGCATCTTCATCGGCATCGAGGACGGCATCGACGGCCTGTGCCACGTGACCGACCTGTCCTGGTCGCACCGCGTCAAGCACCCGCAGGACATCTACAAGAAGGGCGACGAGGTCGAGGCGATCGTGCTCAACATCGACGCCGAGAAGGAGCGCTTCTCCCTGGGCATCAAGCAGTTGCAGTCCGACCCGTGGAGCGAGATCCACCGCAAGTACGCGCGTGGCACGACGCATGACGGTACGGTCAGCAAGCTGCTGGACTTCGGTGCGATCGTCGAGCTCGACGAGTTCATCGAGGGCTTCCTGCACATCAGCGAGATCGCCGAGGAGAAGGTGGAGAACATCCACAACGCGCTGAAAGAGGGCCAGGTCATCAAGGTCAAGGTCATCAGCGTCATCCCCGAGGAGCGCAAGCTCGGCCTGTCGGTCAAGCGCGTCGGTCAGGAAGAGGACGAGTTCTCCGGCTACGATGGCGGCCAGAGCGGCGCCACGACGATCGGCGACCTGGTTCGCGAGAAGTTGGGCAGCCTGAACCTCAACTCCTAGTTCGGCACAAGCATCGGCATGGCCCGGGTTCCCGCGAGGGGGCTCGGGCCTTGCTGCTTTTGCGTCTACTGCCCCATGTCGCACAGCGCCTTCTGCGCCGCGATGCACGTGCAGGGCGCCAGACCCGTCGCGCAACGGCCGATCGACCACGGCGCACCATCCGCCGCCGGCAGGCTCCTGTGCGGCACCAGCGGGGCGTCGCGCTGGCCGTCCACCGCCCGCGTCCGGCTGCTCGGCAGACCACCCGCCTCGGCGGGATACTCGAGCGCTCCCAGCACCGTGCCCAGCCTGCCGCGCAGCTCGATGCTGCCGCCGCCGTCGGCAAGCCCCAGGCTGTGGTCCAGCGCGATCTGCACCGCGCCCGCCGGCAGGGCCAGCGGCGCCGTCTCCGCGCCCGTGAGCACGACCAGCATCCCAGACGACAGGCAGGGTGCCTGCAGCACCGTGCCGCGCAGCAGGCCGTCCACCCACAGCGTCGCACCGCTCAGGTCGGCGTCGGCGTCGCTGTCGAGCACGAGCTCGAGCGCCTCGTCGCGGCCGTTCGACTTGCCGTCGCCGTCCAGATCGAGCCCGCCAGGCCGCACCATGACTTCATTGAGGATCACCTCGCCGCTCAAGGCCGGGCGGCAGGTCGCGAACGAGGCGCTGCCGTCGATGGCATCGGCGGCCGCCGCGCGGTGTCCGCCACCAGGCAAGCATCCGAAGAGACAAAGGAATCCTGCAACAAGAAGCCGCTTTCCGACGAGATCGGGCATGACGAAGCACTCCTCTGGCGGCCGCGAGGGACCGTCTCAAAGGGTGATCGTCCGATGTCGGATTTGTCGGCGGGGGCGGGCGAAGATTTCTTACTTCGCCGCCGGGGCCGGGGCCGCAGCCGGCGCAGGAGCCGGTGCCGCGGCCTGAGCCGCGCCCACAGCCGGGATGTTCATCGGCATCGCAGCGTCGCCGCCCTCGGCAATCTTCTGCTGCAGCAGGTGGTTGAGCAGGACCTCGAAGTCCCACACCCACGACTGCGTCGCCGGCTGGAAGGCGATCTGCTCTTGCTGCACCTGGTAGACCGCCTTCATGTCCTTGACCTTGGCGACGTTCTTGATGCCGGCCATCAGGATCTGGCGCACGGTCACGCTGGTCGGCGGCGCCTTGTTGAAGCCGTCGAGCAGCGTGGCGATCAGGTCGGAGCCGCGCACCGCGAGGTGCACGAGGTTGACGGCCGCCTTCTCCTTGGCCAGGTCATCGCCGCTCTTGAGGAATCCCTCGTAGCACGCGATGACGGCCTTCTTCTTGCCCTCGGCGTCGGTGGCGGCGTCTTCCGCGGTCTTGCAGTCGGTCACGACCTTGACGCGGGCGACGATCGTCGGATCAGCGCGGCCCTTGACCACGCCCTCGCTCTTGTCGCCGTCGATGATCTTGGTCCATTCCGCCATGTTCTGCGTGTCGAGCGCGTAGGACATCGGCGTCAGGAAGTCCGCGCGCTCCTCCGGCTTGATCTCCGTGAAGGCCTTGGCCATGACCTGCCACGCGTTCGGCGCGCCCGACAGCGACAGGCCGATGAACGGCATCGTGCGCTGCTCGACGGCGAGGCCTTCGGTCTTGGCCACGTTCGCGATCTCCTGGGCGTACGGCGCCAGGCCCTGGCCCATCGACGCGAGCGCCCACATCGTCAGCTGCAGGCGGCTGGTCACGTAGCCGCTCCACGGCAGCGCCTTGTTGACCGCGACGAAGGTCTTGGGCGTGCCCGCCTCCGACGCGTCGATCGGCTTGCCGGCCGCCGCGATGAGCGCCGACGCCGTCTTCGGATCGTGCAGGTCCGCGAGGATCTGCGGCGCCTTCGGGCCCTCGGTCCACTCCCAGTCGAACAGGCCGGCCGTCTTGACCCACTTCTCGAACTCGCCGTCCTTCTTGAGGAAGATCCCCAGGATCTTGTCCGACACCTTGCTCGGCGGCATCGTGCCCAAGGCGAGGCGCGCGGCCATGAACGTCTCGGCGCGGTTGGCGTCGTGGGCGTAGATGCCGTGGATGAAGGCGGCAAACGCCGCGTCCTTCTTCTCGCGCTGCGCCGGCGTCAGATCGCGATACATTTCAGCCAGGTACTGCAGCGCCTTGATGTTGGTCTCGACCGTCTGCGAGGCCGGATCGGCGTCCGCCAGCTCGATCAGCAGGTCCTCGTACTTCGCGCGCTGCTTGGCGTCCGGCACCGACAGGAACAGCGCCTCCACCAGCTGCGAGCGCGCCTGACCGGTCACGTTCGGCCGCTTGATGGCCGCGGCGATCGCATCCGCGGTCGCCGGAGACGGCAGCCAACCCTCATGGGTTTCCGCAGTTTCGAGGCGCCAGGTGCGGATCACGCCGGCCGCCTGACCCGCGGAGTCCAGGAAGTTCAGGCCTTGCACCAGCAGCTTCTCGGAGCGGTCGCGCAGCTTGCCGCCCGCGCGGCCAAGGTTCTCGAGCGCGTCGATCAGCACCGGGCGAAACTTCTGGTCTTTCATGGACTTGCCCAAGCGCTCGAAGACCTTGTCGTCGTCGCACTTGAGCTGGTCCTTGGTCGTCATGCGCTTGATGGCATCGATGGCGCGGTTCCGGTCCTCGGAGGACTCGGAGCGATCGAGCACGAGGCTATAGTAACGGCAGGACTTTTCGCCGCGCTGGCACCCGGAGAGGGCGGCAACTGCGAGCAGGAGGGTCATGGCTGCGAAGCCGGCACGCCGGAAATCTGACATCGGAGACCTGCCGTGGATGGGTAATGCCGCGTTCGGACTGTGCGGCGTTCTTGAAGCTCTTTGGTGTACTGGTTGGCCTGTTGCCACGCTGGATCACCAGTGCGGCGCAATCCTGGATGCCTGCGCGCGGCGGGGCTCGCCTACGCTGAGCGCGGGATGATAGTCGGCGCCTGTCGCTGCGTCAAGAAGGGAAAGCTGTTACAATCCGCAACGTTGTACAAGCGAAACCTGTGCGATGCGCCAGGAGACTGTTCAGGTGCCGCGAGACGGGCTAGACTTGCGCCATGCAGATCTTCACGCAAGTTCTTGAGCGGATGAACCTTGACCGGATGACGGTGGCCCGCGTTGCGCGCCAAACGCTGCTGTTGACCGCGCTGTGCCTTGGTCTCGCGGCACCGGTGCACGCCGCCGCGCCGAGCCCGACGGCGCCGCGCACGGAGGTCGAAGCGGCCGCGCAGGAGCTGGTGGCGCCGATCCAGAAGCGGCTCACGGTGCGCAATGACAGCGGCGGCTACGACGTGTGGCTCTTCACCGCCCTGGACTTCGAGAAGACGACCGAAGCCGTGCGCGTGGCGATCAGCAGCAAGCGCCTGTTCAGCAACAAATTCAAGATGGAACGCTGGACGTACCTGGAGCCGGATCGCTCCTACCTCATCGACGTCAGCGGCGGCAGCAGGCCGTACCGCTTGCGGCTCACGCGCCACATGACCGGCAGCCTGATCGAAGTGCAGGATGCGGGCGAGGCGGCCGATGCGCCGCGCTGGACGCCGACGTACCGCGCGCAGCCCGTGCTGCTGCCGCATGGCGCGATCGGTCGCTAATCACCAGTCAGATCACGGCGTTGCGCACGAGTAGGTGACCTGCCAGAGCCCGTCGCGCGGCAGGCCGGACGGCGACAGCACGCCATCGACCAGGGCGCGCGCGGCTTCAGCCTGCCACACCACGGACAGCGATCCCGACCAGGGCGGCGGCGCACCGGCCCACGGGCCCAGCGTCGGGACCGCAGCCAGGTGCAGCACCCACACCGCCGCCGAACCACCGCCGGCCGGCGGCACGGCGACGACCATGCGATCGGTCATGCCCAACCCGCCGAGCAGCGCCACGCGCCCGCTCGCCAGCAGCGGATCGACGCTGTGCTGCTGCCAGGAGGGCGAAGGGCCGAACGGATAGCTCCAGATGCGCAGGCCGCCGTCGAGCGTGGCCAGAACCAGGCGATTGTACGTGGGATCGAAGGTGAGCGCGCTGCCCGGCTGGAAGGTCGGGCCGGGCGAATCGGACGTCTTCCAGAGCATCTGCACCGTCGACTTGCCGAGGTCGATGCCCCACAGCTCCGCGTCCTTCAAGTTGGTGCCGGCGCTGAACAGGAACGACAGGCCTTGCTGCGGCGTCTCCGCCAGGGCGGCATCGGTGCGCGGCGGCGGCAGGTTCGCCAGCTGGTCGGCGGTGAGCGCGGTCCACTGCCCGCTCCCGAGATCCAGGCGCATGCCTCCAGCGGCAGCGGGCTGCGGCTGGGCGCCCAGCACCTGCTCGGGAAGGGTCGGCGCCGTGAGGCCGCCCCAGGCCAGGATGCCGGTCGCGCCCGACTCCAGGGCGACATTCGGCAGCACGCGCCCGGTCAGATCGGACGGCAGATTGAGCGGTTGCCACTTGCCTTCGTGCAGGCGCCAGGCCGGTTGCGCCACGTCGAAGGACGCGGTGCGCACCGCGGCACCACCGATGCGGTACAGGTCCGCGCCGACCGCAAGCCAGCGCGCGCCGAGGACGGTCTCGGGCTCCGCGGCAAGGTTGGTCCAGGCACCGGGTTTGCCCGTCCATGCGGCCCCTTGCGGCTCGCCGGAGGCGCCGATGCCGAGCGCGAAGGTCACGCCACCGCCCGGTGCGCCGGCAGCGGCGGGGTTGGCGACGCCGGGCCAGGAGGCGTCGAACGCCGGCAGCCACTGCTGCGACAACGACGAAAAACGCCGTACGGGCATGGGCTTGCCGTTCTTGTCCGCCGCGCCGACCAGCCAGAGCTCCGAAGGCGCGGCATCGCAGACCAGGCTGCCGCCATAGACGGCCGCCAGGGTGGGCGGGCCGGACGGCAGCGAAGACCAGACCTTGTCCGCATCGCGCCTGGCAAACCACGTTCCGGCGCCCAGCGCACCGCCGCGCACGTAGAGCTTGCCCGCCGCATCCGCGCACGCCGTCACGTGGCCGTCGGAGTTGAGCTGCGGCACGTCCTGCGCCGTCTTCCACAGGCCCGTCGGCACATCGTAGACCTGCGCCGGCGCGCCCGATCCGTCCTCGGCGGCGCCGAACAGCCAGACCTGGTTCTCCAGAGGCAGGAACACGAGCGCCGGAGCCACGCGCTGGTCCGGGGCGTTCTGCCAAGGCAGGTCGGCGATCTTCTGGGCATCCGGGTCCACGGCGAGGGACGGCGCGGGCAGCCCGGCGGCATCCAAGCCACCGACGAACCAGATGCGCGGACCTGGCGCCACGACACCCGCGGGCATGTAGACCGCGGCCGCGAGGCGCCGTTGCAGCTCCGCGCCGGCGCCCAGGTGCTGCCAGTGCCCGCTCGCGACGTCCAGGCGCCACAAGTCGCCGGCCAGCTCCGTGGCGCCGCTCGACGCGAGGCTGCCGACGACGCCACCGGTCACGAAGATCCCGCCGCCGCCGGCGCACGACGCGAACTCCTTGCGCGCCGCGGGCCTGCCGTCTTCGAGCGCCTTGATCGCGGTCCACTGCAGCGGCAAGCCCTCGTCGGTCTGGCCGTTGCAGTTGTTGTCCAGGCCATCGCAGCTCTGCTCCGCCGGGCCTTCGTAGTTCAGCGCGCCGGTGAAGTCGCAGGTCCAGGCTGCGGCGCTGCACACCGCTTTGGGCGTCGCTGCGAGGCACACGCCAGTCGTCGGGCAGCTCAGCGCGGCCGGTGCCGCGGCGCCGTCGTCGGTCTTGCCGTTGCAGTCGTCATCGATGCCGTTGCATTGCTCCGCCGTGGCTTGCGATTGCGGGCCGTCCGGGTTGGTCGAGCACGTCGCGCTGCCGCCGGAACCGCACACCACGGTGCCGGTGCCGCAAGCGCCGATGCCGTCGCACGCCGCACCCAGCGCCTGGCCTTGCCATGTCAGCTTCTCGTCGGTCTGGCCGTCGCAGTCGTCATCCAAGCCGTTGCAGGTCTCGGACTTGGCCTGGCTGTCCGGCCCGTCCGCCAGTGTCGAGCACGTGGCCGTCCCGGTCTTGCTGCACGTCACGACGCCGGGACCGCAAATGCCTTTGCCAGGGCAGCTGCCTCCCAGCGGAATGCCGAGGTAGCTGAACGATTCATCGGTCTTGCCGTTGCAGTTGTCGTCGATGCCGTTGCAGATCTCGGCCGTGGCGGGCGTGTCCGGGCCGCCCGGCGCGGTCGAGCACACGGCCGTGCCCTTGCTGCCGCACACGACCTTGCCGGAGCCGCAGGCGCCGGCGGCCTGGCAGTCGGCGCCCAGCGGCAAGGTGCCGAGCAGGAGGCCTTCGTCGGTCTGGCCGTCGCAGTTGTCGTCGCGGCCGTTGCACACTTCCGGCGCCGCCTTGCTGTCCGGGCCGCCAGGGTCGCTCGAGCACATCGGCTTGCCGCCCGTGCCGCACATGACCTTGCCGATGCCGCATTCGCCGGTGCCCAGGCACGGCGAGCCGACCGCGAGGCCGCCGAGGGAGAATCCTTCGTCCGTGCGCCCGTCGCAGTTGTCATCCAAACCGTTGCAGATCTCCGCGTGGACGCCCGGCTTGGAGCCGCCCGGGTTGCTCGAGCACTCCGCGCCCTGGCTGCCGCACTCGACCACGCCCGGCCCGCAAGCGCCCGTGCCGTCGCAGGGTTGGCCGATCTCGTGACCCTGGTACGTGTGGCCCTCGTCGGTGACGCCGTCGCAGTCGTTGTCGAGGCCGTCGCACGCCTCCTCCTCCGACCAGCCGGGCACGGCCGCGTAGTTGCAGACCAGGCCGCCGTCGCAGGTCGCCACGACCGCGGCCGGCTTGGCGGCGCACACGCCGTCGCCAAGGCAGGCCAGCTTGGCCAGCAACACCATGTCTTTGTTTGGAACATCGTCCTGTGCATCGACCTCGTCGGGCAGGCAGTCGTGGTCGTGATCCGCGATGCGCGACTCCACGATGTCCGGCTTGCCGTCGCCGTCCGTGTCGATCGGATGCAGCGGATTCTTGCCGACTTCGATGCCGTCAGGCTTGCCGTCGCTGTCGCTGTCCGCCGAGAACGGATCGCTGCCCAGCAGCCGCTCCGTCGCGTTGCTGAGCCCGTCCCCGTCCAGGTCGGCATTCGGCACGAGGCAGCGGTTGGCGTAGCACAGGTGCGTGGTGCACTGAACCGACGCCGTGCAGGTGGCGCCCGGCTTGCTGAGATCGGTCGCGCAGGACGCCAGGCACAAGCAGGCCAGCAGCCACGCGAAGCTGCGACGTTGCAAGGAGCGGCTGGTGTTGGGCGCGATGGCGGCCACGGTCATCCGACAAGGCTATCGGTCGCACCGCGCCGGGGCAAGTTTGCCTTGCGCTCGCCGGGTTCGCCGGCTGCGGCGCCGGCCTGGGCTTCGACGCCCTGCCAGGCCTGGCCCAGCAGATCCACGAGATCCGAAGGCAGCCCGGAGCGCGTTCCCCACGCCTTGGCCAGCTCGGCGCCCGCCGCGCTGTGCAGGGCCACGCCCAGCTGCGCGGCCTGGAACGGCGCCAGCCCTTGGGCCAGCTGCGCGCCGATCACGCCCGCCAGCACATCGCCGCTGCCGCCCTTGGCCAGCGCCGCATTGGCCCGCATGCACACCGCCCACGCGCCGCCGGGCGCGACGACCAGCGTACGGCTGCCCTTCAA
>CAIXAA010000359.1 GCA_903917305.1 uncultured Myxococcales bacterium
GGGCAGCCGCCGTTGTCCGCGCAGCCGATGGCCGAATGGCAGAAGCCATCGACGCACGCGCCGTCGCCGCCGCACACCGCCGCCTGATCCGCCACCGTGCACGGCGTCTTGACCTGGCTGTTGGACTGGCAGGTGCCGCCCTGCACGCCGTCCTGGTCGATGCACTGCGCGCCGTCGCAGGCGAGGCCGCTGGGGCAATCCGCCTGCACCTTGCACGTCGCCAGCTTGCACGTCTCGCCGAACGTCTCATTCTCGCACAGCTTGTTGGCGGGAATGGTGCCGGCCGACGTCTGCACGTCGCCGCACAGCACGGCCTCCTTCTCGCGGCCGGTGTTCGGGTCGAAGTAGCCATCGAAGTAGTTCAGCAGGTCGGTCGACGCCTCGAAGTTGTGGCGCAGGCCGACCGTGTGCCCGACCTCGTGCTCCACCACGCCGCGCAGGATCGCGACCGACAGCGCCGTGCGCAGCGCGTCGCCCTTGTAGCACTTGGCCTTGCCGATGTTGTCGCCCGCCCACTGGTCGGTCGGCGTCTGCCCCGGCTGGCACTTCATCCGCTGCGCCAGGCCGATGAGCGACGGATCCTGGAACTCCGCCAACTCGATGCTGTTCACCCCGAGCAGCATGTCGCGCTTGCGCTGGTCCATCTGCGCGCGCGGCGTCGCCCACCCGGTCGGACTGATCTTGCCCAGCATTTCCGGGCTGATGGCATCGCCAGGCTGCACCGCGCCTTCGGACAGCACCAGCGCCACTTCGTCGTTGATCATCGCGCGCTCGACGCCGGTGCCCTTGATCTGGTCCATGCGCGCCTGCACCTGCGCGATGTCGAAGGACGGCCCCATCTGGTCCAGCGCCGCCTGCAACTTCGCCGGGTTCTCCATGTCGCGCACCAGCGCCCGGTCGGCCGCCGTCATCGCCACCGCGCCCACCGGCGGCGCGTGGTCCGCCAGCCGCACCGTCGCCATCTTGCGCGCCGCATCGAAACGCTGCTGCGGCGTCGCGGACGGCAGCGCCTGCGCGCCATCGAACAGCGTCTTGTCCTTGCCGCTCTGGCTCTGCGCGGACAGCAGGTCGCGGATGTACTTGCCGCTCATCAGCGAGCTCGCGTCCAGATCGCCGTTCAGCAAATCCACAAGATCCTTGGCATATTGCGCGTACGTCACGAGCGAGGCGCCGTAGAGGTTCGCGGTCGCCCAGATGATCTCGCCGGTGTCCGGATCCTCGCCCGCCGGCCCGTAGCCCAGCGGCGAGGTCATGTTGTACTCGGTGACCCAGTAGACGTAGTTGTAGCGCAAGTCACCGCCGATCTTGAGCTCGCGGGCATGCGGCACGAGGCCGCCCTCGCTCACGTCGGCGCAGGGATTGACGTCCTTGCCGTTGTCGTCCTTCTGCCAGTAGCGGCAGTCGCTGAGCACCGCGTTGTTGCCCTTCTCCTCGGGCTTGCACTGGTCGCCGTTGTAGACGTTGGCGCACATCACGAACATCGGCGGCAGCTTGTTCTTGATGTCCAGGCGGCTGGCTTGATCCGCCTGCGTCAGCGGCTGGTGCCAGCCGGTGCAGGTGCCGACGCCGCTGACGTTCATGCAGCTGACGTCGCCGCGGCTGCCGGGCTTCAAGAACACCGCGTGCACCGTGTCGCCGGAGGTGAAGAGGAAGTCCGAGCCCTCGCCGTACGCGATGTCGTCGCGGGTGCGCGTGCCGTTGACGCCGGCTTCGACCGGGGTGCCGTCCGAGACCGCGCCACCGCCCGCCGGCTGGCTGGCGATGGCGTTGAACAGGCGAAGGCCGGTCTTGGTCGCCGCGCTGCGCAGCACGGCGATGGCGTCGCCGCCGAAGAACACGACGAAATACGCCTCGCCCGCCTTGACGTGGACGTTGGGCAGCGTGGTGGTCTTGCCGCCCGACTGGACGCTGAGGTCGACGCTGGTGCCGGTCTTGCCGCCCACGTCCGCGCTGGCGAGCACGGCCGCGTGATCCTTGGCATCTTGCGCCTTGTCGCCGGCCACGTAGGCCACATCGGCGATGGTGGCGCTGGCGAACTGCAGCGTCGCCTTGCTGCCCGCCGTCGCGTTGACGAAGGTCACGTAGCTGCCGTTGTTGAGCGGCGGCCGCGTCGTCAGGTCATCGACCACCACGATGGGCTCGGCGGACTTGCCACCCGCCTTGCCCGCCGCCACGACCAGCCGACTCGCCTTGGGATTCGACGCATCGACGGCCACTTGCGCCAGCGCGTGCCCGGAGCAGTCGGCATGGCTCTGGCAGAAGCGCTGGCCAAAGCGCGACTGGCCGTCGGTGAAGCCCTTTTGCGGCGCGGTCTCCTGGCCCCACTTGTCCTCCCAGAAGTACAGCCACGACACGGTGTCCTTCATCACGTCGCTCCACGCGTCGCCGGTGTCGTACTCGGCGGACAGGTGGTCGACGGGGTGGTCGGCGCTGATGTGGTAGACGATCGGGCGCAAGCCGCGCTTGCGGTACTCGATGCGGGCGCCGACGGCGCATTGGCCAGGCGCGAACCAGTCGGGCTGGTCGCACACGGCCGGCGCGTCGCAGTCGGCGTTGACGATGCACGCCTTGACCTTGCCGGCGGCGTCCTTCTGCGGCGTGAAGTCCTTGGACTTCTTCCAGATGTTCCAGCGCGCCGCCTTGTAGTCGTGGCCGGTGTACGTCAGCCCGTACTCCTCGTCGTAGGTGTAGCGCTCCGACGTGAAGAAGCCGAACTTCTCCTGCGCGTCCATCATGTGGTACGGCCGGATCTCGAAGTCGTTGACGCGCTTGGGGTCCGCCCGCCGGAACGACAGGCGCACTTCGTACGCCGCGCCGGCGCAATCGCCCGGCTCCAGCGAGTACGTCGAGCAGGCGCCGGTGGACATCGGCTGGCCGAACATGCGGCGCGTGAAGTGGAAATAGCCGCCTTCGGGCGCCATGTAGAAGCGCGACGGATTGTCCTTGTCGGCATCCGGCACGTAGTAGTCGACCGGGCTCGACTTGACAGACCCCTGCGGAAACATGGCGTTGGGCAGCTTGTTGCCCATCCAGTCCACGCGCATGTACTCGCGCTTCCACCACGGGTTGTCGGTCGTGTTCTCGACCAGCACGTTGCTCTGCGCGCCGGTCGTCGGGCTGTAGTCGCGCTTGACGTCGAAGTGGCTGAGGATCGGGTACACCGCGACCGGATTGCCGACCGGCACCTCGATGAACCCGTCCTCGTGGCCCTTGCGCCAATAGGTGCGGATCGCCTTCTTGTGCCACTTCGCGTCCGACCCCACGACCATCTCCGTGTACGGGTAGACGGTGATGAAGCCTTCCTGGATGTCGAACAGGACCTTGCCGCCATCGGCGCCGGCGAAGTTGGCGCTGCCGACAAAGCCGAAGCCCGCGTTGGCCGGCATGTCGGTGACGACCGCGACGGTGTACCAGACGCCGTGCAGGTCGGCTTTCTTCAAGCGATTGGCCTGCGTGCGATCGATGAGCCCGACCTCCTGCGTGCAGGCCACGGCCAGCAGGCCAAGGCTCAGGGCGAGGCAGAGCGCGGCGAAACGAAAGGACTTCATGGATGGACTCCTCGGCACTCGGGGGCGAAGGACGCCTGTCTGTGCTGCGGCGCGCCGGATCGGGGGCCAGGGCCCCCGCCGCACGCCCAAGCCTCAGAAGGACTGGGTCAGCGACAGGTTGACGCTGCTGTAGTTGTCGGCCGTGGAACGAAAGTCCCAGAACGGAAAGCGATACGTCGAGTTGTCGGCAGAGAACGGCGCGCTGATGGTGTAGGTCGACAGGCTCACGGTGCTGTGGCTGGCCTTGTCGATGCCGACGGTCACCGAGGCGATGCCCCACTGCGAGTCGGCGCGGCCGGGGCCGGGCCGGGCGTACTTGCTGGTGTACTGATCCGCCGCTGGCGCGTTCTCGGTGAAGTTGTTGATGAGCAAGTAGATCAGCGAGAAGTTGACGCGATCGGTGATCTGCAGCGACGCCGAGATCGAGTGGCGCAGGTAGAACGAGATGTTGACGGTGGAGGTGGCGATGAGGTCGCCGCTCAACACTTCGGCGCCGCCGGGGCGGCCCATGGCGCGGAACTCGCTGGCGTCGACCGACGCGTTGGTGTACTTGTTGAAATTCTTGACGATCGAGGTGCCGAGGGCCAGCGACAGCATGCCGAACAAGTTGGGGCGGCTCAGCGACAGGCCGGGGCCCGCGGCGAAGTACTGGTTGGCGAAGCGGCTGGCGCGCGACAAGGGCGGGCGCGCGGTGAGGTTGGCGCCGATGCGGATGCCGCCGGGCAGCTCGAAGGGCTTCTTGCTGCCGTCCGGCGCGCTGACCTGCGGCGAGAACGCCAACGTGAAGAAAGGATCCAGGAAATCGGTGTCGTACGGCCGCGCTGCGCCGGAGTCCGCGTTGGTCACGAAGTTGTGGTAGACGAGCTCGCTGGCGGACAGGCTCAGGCCGGGCATGAACTGGTAGACCGCGCGCAGCGAGAAGAAGCCGTCGATGCCGGTGCGGTTGCCTTCGCCGGCGACGAAGCTGCCGCTGGCGACCGA
>CAIXAA010000360.1 GCA_903917305.1 uncultured Myxococcales bacterium
CCCGGCCTTGATCTGCGAGGCCGCGAGCATGACGGTCTTGAGGCCCGAGCCGCAGACCTTGATCACCGTCGTGCAGGGCACGAGCTTGGGAAGGCCGGCGAAGATGGCCGCCTGGCGCGCGGGTGCCTGGCCGACATTGGCCGGCAGTACGCAGCCCATGTAGACTTCTTCCACGAGATCAGGAGAGATTCCGGAGCGTTCGAGCGCAGCCTTGATGGCGACGGCGCCGAGGCGCGGGGCCGAGATGCCTGCAAGCGAGCCAGCGAACGAACCGATGGGCGTGCGCGCCGCACCGACAATCCAAACTTCACGCATGGGGTCCTCCAGGCCGGCCGGAAAGGGGTCGGCAGCCTTTCAACTTGCGGGATCGCCGGAGCGGCGATGCCGCCACGCTGCTGTTGGGGCCGCTAGCACGCCCGATTCGGAACTCGCCGCAGCGCTAGACGATCTCGAAGCACTCCGAGAAGAAGTAGTGCAGCTCGCGCGCCGCGCTGGCGGGGCTGTCGGAGCCGTGCACCGTGTTGCGGCCCTTGGACTCCGCGTACAGCTTGCGCAGCGTGCCGGCGTCCGCCTGCGCCGGATCCGTCGCGCCCATGAGCACGCGATTTTTCGCAATGACGTCATCGCCTTCCAGCATCAGGAGCACGACGGGACCGGAGGTCATGAACTCGATCAGCTCGCCGAAGAAGCCGCGGCCCTTGTGCTCCGCGTAGAAGCCCTCGGCCTGCGCCTGGGTCAAGCGGACCATCTTCATCGCGCGGATGCCGATGCCGTTGCTCTCGAAGTGGCTGATCACGTGGCCGATGTGTCCGTTCTGGACGCCGTCGGGCTTGACGATGGACAGGGTGCGCTCGGTAGCCATGGAACTCCTCTCTTCTTGTGGCGCCGTGTGCGAACACTGCGCGAAGCGCAACTTGGCGGGCCGAAAGGCCCGGAAACACACAGCCGGCGCCGTTACGGGCGCCGCGTGCCAACTCGGCGCGTGCTAGTTCGGTTGCCAGACTTGCAGCAGCGTCGAGGCGAGGTCGCCCGGCGTCGGCGAGACGTGCACGCCGTTGCGCTCGAACGCAGCGATCTTCGACTGGCCGGTGCCCTTGCCGCCCGAGATGATGGCGCCGGCGTGGCCCATGCGGCGGCCGGCGGGCGCGGTCAGGCCGGCGATGAAGGCGGTGACCGGCTTGGTCATGTTCGCCTTGATCCACTCGGCGGCCTCTTCCTCCGCGCTGCCGCCGATCTCGCCGATCATGATCACCGCGTGGGTGTCCGGATCATTCTGGAACAGCTGCAGCGCGTCGATGAAGTCCGTGCCCTTGACCGGGTCGCCGCCGATGCCGATGCACGTCGACTGGCCCACGCCCAGGGCGGTGAGCTGGCCGACCGCCTCGTAAGTCAGCGTGCCGGAACGCGAAACCACGCCGACGTGGCCGGGCTTGTGGATGTGGCCCGGCATGATGCCGATCTTGCACTGGCCGGGCGTGATGACGCCGGGGCAGTTCGGGCCGATGAGGCGCACCGGGCGGCCCTGCAGGAAGACCTTGGCGCGGATCATGTCGAGCACCGGAATGCCTTCCGTAATCGCGACGATCAGCGGAATGCCGGCTTCGGCCGACTCCATGATCGAATCGGCCGCGAACGGCGGCGGGACGTAGATCGAGCTGGCGTTGGCGCCCGTGGCCTCGACGGCCTCGCGCACCGTGTTGAAGATCGGAACGATGTCATCGAACATCGTGCCGCCCTTGCCCGGGACGACGCCGGCGACGACGTTGGTTCCGTACGCCATCGCCCCGCGGGTGTGGAAGGCGCCGGTGTTGCCGGTGATGCCCGAGACGAGCAGGCGGGTATTCTTGTCGACGAGGACGGCCATGGTGTGCTCCGTTGGCCCGCTTGCGGGCCTGCACGTCGGTTGCTAGCGGGTCGGTTCAGACAGAGGCGGCGACAGACTTGCCGTGCGTTGCCGCATACTTGCGCGCGGCCTCCACGGCCTTCTGCGCGCCATCCTTCATGTCCGTGGCGGAGATGATCGGCAGGCCGCTGTCGGCCAGGATCTTGCGGCCCAGATCGACGTTGGTGCCTTCCAGGCGCACGACGAGCGGCCTGTCGAGGCCGACCTGGCGTGCGGCGGTGACGACGCCATCGGCGATGGTGTCGCACTTCATGATGCCGCCGAAGATATTGATGAAGATCGCGTGGACGCGGTGGTCCGACAGGATGATCTGGAACGCCGCGGAGACCTTCTCGGCCGTCGCGCCGCCGCCGACATCGAGGAAGTTCGCCGGCTCGGAGCCGTAGTGCTTCAGGATGTCCATCGTCGCCATGGCGAGGCCGGCGCCGTTGACCAGGCAGCCGACGTTGCCGTCCAAGTGCACGTAATTCAAGTCGTACTTCGACGCCTCGATCTCGCGCGGATCCTCTTCGTCCAGGTCGCGGTAGGCCACGATCTCGGGCTGGCGGAACAGCGCGTTGTCGTCGAAGTTCACCTTGCCGTCCAAGGCGATGACTTCATTGGCGCCCGTGACGACGAGCGGATTGATCTCGACGAGCGAGCAGTCCTTCTCGATGTACAAGCGATAGAGGTTGCTCAGCAACTTTGCGAAGGCACCGACGGCCTTGCCTTCCAGGCCGAGCGCGAACGCGAGCTGGCGGCTCTGGAACGCCTGCAGGCCCGAGGCCGGCTCGATCCGCACCTTGGCGATGCGCTCCGGCGTGTCGCGGGCGACATCCTCAATGTTCATGCCACCTTCGGTGGACGCCATGACGACGATCTTGCCGTTGTCGCGGTCGAGCAGCATGCCGAGGTACAGCTCGCGCTTGATGTCGACGCCGCTCTCGATGTAGAGGCGCCGCACCTTCTGACCCTCAGGGCCGGTCTGGTGGGTGCGCAGCTGCATCCCGAGGATCTGCTGGGCCTTGGCGTGCACGTCGTCGAGGGTCTTGCAGACCTTGACGCCGCCGCCCAGACCGCGGCCGCCGGCGTGGATCTGCGCCTTGACGACGTAGATCGGACCCGGCAAGCGCGCTGCTGCCGCGTCCGCCTCCGCGACCGTGAAGGCCGGATAGCCGACAGGAGCTGGAACCCCGTACTGGTGAAAGAGTTCTTTGGCCTGGTACTCGTGGATCTTCATGTTCGTCTCCGCCGGTGCGCGTAAGGCTGCCCGCGCGGGCGCGGCTCTTAGCACTTGCGGGTCTGACGTGCAAGAACGGCAGCGGCAAAGGGTGCTGGCAGGTGATTCGCTCAGAGGTTCAGCAGCGACTCGATCCCGACCGCGTACTTCGAGTGCCGCGAGGCGCGCAGCGGCACGTTGACCAGCGCGCGCGCCCCAAACGCCCGATCGCCAACGGCACATTTCAGCTCGAGCACGACGGCCTCCGGGTGGCGCGCACCGTGCGCCAGCGCCGGACGCGCGCGCCCCAGCTGCGGGAAGAACGCCAGGTCGCGATCGAGGGTGACGCGCAAGCGGTGATCGCGGGACTCGAAGTAGGAGCGGGTGTAGCGGTTCACGAGCGCCACGCAGGCATTGGCCTCCAGCGTCAGCCGAAAAGCGTCCGGCAGCGGCCGCTTGAGGTCATCGAGAAAGGTCTGCCAGGTCGTGTGGTTGAAGTCGAAGGGCTGCTGGATCGGCCAGTTCCACTTCCAGCCGATCGAGTCGGCGCGGCACTTGATTTCGAGGGTGCCTTTCTGCGGCGCGACGTGGTCGCCGTACCAGCGAAAGCGCATCTTGGCGCGCCGCGAGATGCCGGCGGTGTTGTCTTCGTAGGCGCGGAGATCCGGCGTGTCGAGGTAGACGCTGTGGACGATGCGGTCGGGGTAGGAGCGGAACATGCCGCTCTGGCTGGTGGCAATCCACGCCTGGATGCGCGGCAGGTCGGCCATGCCACCGACGAACTTGACCTCGTAGCGCGCCTCGCCGATGGGCGGCATCGACTGGATGCGCGGAACCGAGTGCAGGACGGCGGCCAGCAGGCGATCGCTCGGGACGTGGTCCATGCGGCCTCCTCTCCCCCGGCACTTCCGAGGTCACCTCCTGGCGATGCCGGCAGCGACGAGCTGCTGGACAGAGACAGCGGAGCAATCCTGCTCGTGGCCGTCGATGTCGACGCTGGCACCACCGGTGCACAGGTGCTGTTGCCGCGCCCCGAAGATCTGCACGTGGCGGGCTTGCAGGCGCGCCGGATCTTGCCCAGGTGTCTGGTTGTAGGCGAGGTAGCCGAGGTGCCGCACGCCGCCGATGCGGCTGGCCGAGACCCGCAGCAGGCTGCCGTCGCGCGCGACCAGGCCATTGGCGACGCGATCGCCATCGAGGGTGCGCAGATCCACCTCGGCGCCGCTGCCGGCGCGCAAGGCCGCGCCGCCGGAGTCGCGCACGAAGATGCCTGCGATGTTGGCGCTGCCGCCAACGACATCGAGCGCATCGGCGCCGACGTTCTCGAAGCGCAGGTTCGTCAGCGTGGAGCGGCAGTAGCTCAGTTCGAGGCCGGATTGCGCGCTGCCGGTCCAGGTCGAGTCGGACAGCCGCACGCTCCCGCCCATCGCCCGCACGGCCGCGATGTCCCCACCCGGAGCTGAAATTGCCGCGTGATCCATCGTGATTTCGCTGTCCACCCAGACGATGGCCGCCTGCGGTCGCCATGCGCCGCTGCCCTGCCCGCCCGCATCGCGCACCTGGACGTGCGACCAGCGCGAGCCGTGGGCTTGCACGACTTCGACGCCGCCCCACGGCTGATCCGTCGCCGCTTGCAGCACCACCGGCGCGTCCGCGCGGCCCAGCACATCGCAGCCGCCGCGCACCACGAGCCACGCGCCCGGGCCAAAGCGCAGCACGGCGCCGGCCTGCAGCGTCAGGCGCATCCCTTCGGGCAGCTGCACCGTGCGCGGCACGTCCCAGGTCCCGGCCGGCACGGTGACGGTCATCGCAGCGGCATCGGTGTGGGCAAAGGGAAGCGCTTCCAGCGGATTCTGCATCTCCGCGAGGGGCACCGGCTGGCTCGCCCCGGGCGGCAGCGGCACCAGATGCAGGCTCTGCGCGTCGAGCACCTGACGGGCGCGCGCCACGGTCGGGCGCGAGGACAGCTCCGCGGCATCGAGGCTCGGCAGGCGCTCGTGCACGCGGGCCACCAGGCGCGCGGCCTCGGCGGGCGCCAGCACGCGGTCGGCCTCCTCGCGCAGGGCGACTTCGTAGCGCGCCCGCAACACTGGAGACTGCAACAGGTATTGCGCCATCACCAACCCATCGACGACGCGACCGGAGCTGGGCGTCAGCCGCACGAACGGCTCCAAACGCAGCGTCAGCGGGTGCAGCAGCCAGCGCGCCGCGCCCCACTGCAGGCCGTCGGCCATGCCCCAGACTTCGCAGAGCGCGAGGTAGCGGGCGGTGCGGTCCACATCGACGACGCGCTCCGCCGGAAGCTTGCCCCGCATCAGGTCGCGCAGCAGCGACACGGCCAGCGCGGCCTGATCCGCCATCGGCGTCCCCGCGATGCGCCGCACTTCGCCTTCGACCTTGGGCTCCAGCGGGCGCGGATCCAGCCAGGTCACGGCATCGGCGTCCTCGCCCGGCACCACGGGCGAATCCCAGCCGACGAGCGGGCCTGGCGGGCGGCCGTGCGCTTCGACGTGGTCCGGGCTCGGCTGCTCGACGGCGACGGCCTGGCCCCAGTCGGTGCCGTTGACCTCCACCGCGACGGCGCGCAGGCGCGGCGCGATGAGCCCGGCCCTCTCCAACGCCGCGTAGAACAGGACTTCCTGCGAGAAGCCGGGCCGATGCGGATCGTCGAGCACGAAGCGCTTCATGCCCAGGACGCTGCCATCGCCGCGCACCGTGATGCGCAGGCGCCCCAGCTGACCGGGCCCCGCGTCATCCGCACTGCCGGCCAACGACACGCCGATCTCCCGGCGTGCGTTGCCAAGGCGCACCGCAGCGGAGACGGCGTCCTTGTCCTGCGCATGGCGAGCACCGCGCGCGAGCCAGACGGCATGACGGTTGCGCAGGTCCTGCAAATGCGTGAATTTGATATCGATCGCCAGGATCGGCAGCGGTGAGCGCCCCCCAAGGCCCAGCCAACTCTCGGCTGTTTGCCAGGCCGTCACCGTGCGCTGGTTCAGCGTCTGCACCGTTGCACCGGCAAACGCAGCCCCGCCCGCCGCCGCTGCCAGGAGCAGAAGGGCTGCGATCGCAGCGCGCAGCCGCCGCGCCCGAGAACGGGCGGACCCGCGTGCAGGCGTGGCGACGTGAACTCGCATCACAAGCTCGGCATGCGCCCCTGGTCAAGCAGGGTCACGCGGATGGAGGGGAAGGCCCGCTCGAGCTCGGCGGTCAGCCCGCCCAGCACGGCGACGTCGCGGACGTCAACAAAGTACGTCAGCTCCAAGCGTTCTCGTTCCGTGTCCATGCGGCGCAGATCCACGCTGCGGCAATGCTTGGCCAGGATGGCGTGCAGCGGCTCCAGCGCGGCCGACGTCGGCTCGGTGCCTTCGTTGGCAATTCCCAGGTTGATGTAGAGGTTGCGCGTCGCGACCCGCCGGGAGCGCAACTGCACCAGCGTCACGAGACACAGGATCAGCGCGGTCGCTGCCGTCGTCGCGATGCGGAAATCCGCGCCAAGTCCGAGGCCAATGGTGATCGCGAGGAAGATGTAGGCCAACTCCTCGGGTTCCTTGACCGGCGTGCGGAAACGCACGATGGAGAGGGCGCCAACGAGCCCCAGGGACAGCGCCAGCGACGACTTCACGATGGAGATCAACAGCGCGGTCGTCAGCGCGATGAAGGGGAAGACCTTGCCGAACGCCTCGCGGCTGGCCAGCGTCGAACCGAAGGTGCGGTAGTGCAAGCCGAGCCCGAAGGCCAGCGTGCCGGCGATGCCC
>CAIXAA010000361.1 GCA_903917305.1 uncultured Myxococcales bacterium
CCACGCGGCGGGCGGAGGTTGCTCAACTCATTCATGACGCGCTCCAGTAGCTTCAAACGTGAGAACTTCGAACTTGGCTTCCAGGAACCTGACCAGGCAGCCTCTGCTTGCCGGGAGGCGCAGCAGGGTAGCCCTCAAGCTCCGGGAATGCAACACGACAGCCAACCCGGCCGGAAAGGCCGTGCTGCCTACCCGCGGATCGCCTCGGTGGGCTTGCCGCGACGCGCGCTGACCTGCTCCAAGGTGCGGAGCTGCAGGAGCGCCGCGACCGTGGCCCGCACGACGTTGTGCGGATTGTTGCTGCCGATGCACTTCGTCACGACGTCGCGCACGCCCGCCTGCTCGAGCACGGCGCGCACGGGACCGCCCGCGATGACGCCGGTACCACGACCCGCGGGGCGCAGCAGCACCTCGCCGGCGCCGTAGTGGCCGAGCGCGTCATGGGGGATCGTGCCCTTGACCAGCGGCACCAGGAACATCGACTTCTTGGCCTGCTCGGTGCCCTTGCGGATCGCCTCGGGCACTTCCGATGCCTTGCCCATGCCGACGCCGACCTGACCCTTGCCATCGCCGACCACGATGAGCGCGGAGAACGAGAAGCGCCGACCGCCCTTGACGACCTTGGCCGTGCGGTTGATGGCGATCGTGGCCGTGCCCAGCTCGTCGCCGCTCTCCGCCGGACGATCGCGCCGCGGCCCGCCGCGCTGATCGCGCTGACCCTGGCCCTGACCCTGGCCCTGACCCTGCTTGGTGTGCTCTGCCATGTTCAATTACTCCTGCGTGTCCGCGGCGGCTTCGCTGGTGGCGACGTGTCCCTCTTTGCTGAGCAGGCCCATTGCGTGGGCGGCTTCCGAGGCGGCCGCGACGCGACCGCAGTAGCGGAACCCGTTGCGGTCAAAGACCAACTTGGTGATGCCCTTGGCCAGCGCCCGCTCTGCCGCGAGCTTGCCGACCTGCACCGCAGCTTCTCTCTTGGTGCCCTCGAACGAGCGCATGCCCGGCTCGATGTCCGAAGCCGCCGCCAGCGTCACGCCGTTCTCGTCGTCGATGACCTGCACATACAGGTGCTTCGTCGAGCGAAACACGCTGAAGCGCGGCCGGTCCGGCGTGCCCTTGATGGTGTAGCGCAACCGCATTTTGCGGTGTTCGCGCGGGTCCTTGATCTTCTTGCCAAGCATCGTTGCCTTCCTTGCCAGCGCGGGCTGCCCGCTGCTTGCCAACCAACTCGGAGCGACCCCTGTCGCCACGCTCGATCAGCCCTGCAATTACTTCTTCTTGCCGCCGGACTTGCCGACCTTGGTGCGCACTTTCTCGCCCGTGTAGCGAATGCCCTTGCCCTTGTACGGCTCCGGCGCGCGCAGGCCGCGGATGTTCGCAGCGATCTGACCAAGCAATTCCTTGTCCACCGAGGTCAACTCGAGGTGGGTCTGCTTGTCGATCTTGCAGCTCACCGCGGCCGGCAACGGGAACATCACCTGGTGCGAGAAGCCGATGCTCAGCTTGAGCGTCTGGCCGACGAGCTCGCAGCGGAAACCGACGCCGACGACGTCCATCTCGCGCTTGTAGCCCTTCGAGACACCCTCGACCATGTTGCGCAGCAGGTTGCGACCCAGGCCGTGCAGGGCCTTGCCCGTGCGGGTCTGATCGACCGGGTGCACGAGGATCTGGCTGCTCGACTGCTCGAACGTCACACCGGCGAAGGTGCGCGAGAGCTGGCCCAGCGGACCCTTGGCCGTGACCACGTTGCCGTCGACCTTGACCGTCACCTGCGCCGGCAGCTCCACTGGAGCCTTGCCTACACGCGAAGGGATGTACTTCTGTTCGGTTGCCATCTTCGTACTCCAGCTTCTCGGCCGCATCGCGCGGCCCTCACGCCGCCCGGGGCAGCGCCACTTCTCAGCAATTCGAGCCTACCAAACGGTGCAGAGCAACTCGCCGCCCACGCCGAGCTGCCGGGCCTTGTTGCCCGTCATGACGCCGTTGGACGTCGACAGGATCGCAATGCCCATGCCGTTCTTGACGCGCGGGATGGTCGCCACCGCGACATAGCGCCGCTGGCCGGGACGCGAAGCGCGCCGGATGCCCGTGATGGCCGCCGTGCGATCCGCGCAGTAGCGCAGCTGAACGATGATGGTGCCCTGCGCGGTCTCGTGCTCTTCGCTCATCTCGCCGACATAACCCTCTTCGTTGAGGATCTTGGCGATCGAGCGAATCATGTTCGACGCGGGGACGCGCACTTCACCGTGACGCGCCATCAAGGCGTTGCGCACGCGAGTCAGAAAATCCGCAACGGGGTCGGTCATGGCCATGGTGTTACACTCTCTTGCGCGCAGTGCGCGGTTCTCAGGCTCTCTGCGCACGGGGCGCGATTCTCAGGCTCTTGCGCCAAAGCGCGATGAACTTGCTGTGGTCCGTCTACCAGGACGCCTTGGTCACGCCCGGCAGTTCGCCGCGCAGGGCCAGCATCCGGAAGCAGATACGGCACATGCTGAACTTGCGCATGTACGCCTTCGAACGGCCGCACAGCTTGCAGCGGTTGTGCTGGCGGGTCGAGAACTTCGGCTTGCGCGTCGCGGCGACGATCTTGCTGGTCTTTGCCATGGTCTAGGTCTCTCCTACACTTCGATTCTTGCTAAGGATCCTTCGACTCGCTGCTCTCGCAGCATCGCTCAGGATGAACGCCGCCCGCCACCTTCGGTGGGCGCAGCGTTCACTTGCGGAACGGCATGCCCAGGTGGGTCAGCAGCGCGCGGCTCTCCGCGTCATTCAACGCGGACGTCACGACCGTGATGTTCATGCCGCGCACCTTGTCGACCTGCTCGTAGTTGATCTCCGGGAAGATCGTCTGCTCGCGCACGCCGAGGGTGAAGTTGCCGCGACCGTCGAAACCCTTCGGGCTCACGCCGCGAAAGTCACGCACGCGCGGCAGCGCCACGCTGATGAGGCGGTCGAGGAACTCGTGCATCCGCTCGGCGCGCAGCGTGACCTTGACGCCGATCGGGATGTTCTCGCGCAGCTTGAAGTTCGCGATCGCCTTGCGGGACCGCGTCACGATCGGCTTCTGGCCAGCCAGCGCCGCGAGCTGCTCGACGGTCTTCTCGATCACCTTCGGGTTCTGGGTCGCTTCGCCCAGACCGAAGTTGATGACGACCTTCTCGAGGCGCGGCACCTGCATCGGGTTGGTGTAGCCGAACTCCGCCTTCAAGGCCGGAATCACTTCGTTCTTGTACTTGTCCTGCAATCGCGTCGCCATCTGCCTTACTCCTACGTGTCCTGAAACAGCCTGCGTCCTCCCACCCGGAAGCGCGTCTTACAGCTGGTCGAGGAGCTCTCCGGTCTTGTGCACGACGCGCACCTTGCGCAGCTCGCCCTGTGCGTTCTCACGCATCTCGAAGGCCACGCGCACCGGCTTGCCGGTCGTCGGGCTCACCAGCGCGACATTCGAGATGTCCATCGCGGCTTCCTTCTCGATGATGCCGGCCTGCTGGTCCTGGCGCTTGGCCTTCGTGTGCCGCTTGATCATGTTGATCTTCTCGACCACCACGCGCTTGCCGTCGGCCACCACACGCAGGACCTTGCCGGTCTTGGAGCGGTCCTTGCCGGCCAGGATGGCGACGGTGTCGCCCTTGCGAATCTTGCGCATCTGCTACCTGCCTGCGGACGGCGTCCGTCCGCTCGCTAAGAAACTAGAGGACTTCGGGAGCCAACGACACGATCTTCATGAACCGCTTGGCGCGCAGCTCGCGCGCCACCGGCCCGAAGATGCGGGTGCCCACCGGCTCTTTCTGGTTGTTGATCACCACGGCGGCGTTGCCGTCGAACTTGATGTAGGAGCCGTCCTCGCGACCGACTTCCTTGGCCGTGCGGACGATGACGGCCTTGACCACGTCGCCCTTCTTGACCTTGGACTTCGGCACCG
>CAIXAA010000362.1 GCA_903917305.1 uncultured Myxococcales bacterium
CCGTACGCCGTCGCCCTGCGCGCCACCGGGACGCGCGAGAAGATCAAGATCGAGCTGGCGCTGGCCAATTTGTCCGGCCGCCAGGTCGTGAACCGCATCACCAAGGAGACCACTTGGATGCGGCGCGACAAGGACCTGGTCGACAAGATGGTCGACGAGCTGCTGCGTTCGCCGGACGTGCCGACCGAGGCGGGGCCGGCGGTGCAGACCAAGTCGGTCTTCAAGACCTGGTGGTTCTGGACGCTGGTGGGCGCGGTCGTGGCGGGCTCGGCCACCGCCTACGTGCTTGCGAGCAAGACCACGCCGACGCCGCCCAAGTACTCCCCGGGACAGGGCGGTCTTCTCATCCAGTTCTGAACGCCAACGCCACAGAAAGGAGCCTTCCATGGCACGCAGCAACGAAGACATCGAGCGCTACATCCTGAACAGCCGCATCGCGAGCGAGCAAGTCGGTCCCGACACCTGGGTCATCCGCGACCCGAGCTGGGGCGGCGCGCAGATCGTCGTGCACCACGCCGCGCCGCTGGTCATCTTCCGCGTCAAGCTGATGGAGATTCCGGACGATATCGCGCCGGCTGCGGAGGCGGGCCTGTACCGGCACCTGCTGCACCTGAACGGCACGGAGATGCTGCAGGGCGCCTACGCGCTCGAAGGCCACGCCGTCGTGGCGGTCGAGGTGATGCAGGACATCAACCTGGACGAGAACGAGTTCGTCGCCGCGCTCGATTCGCTGACGCTGGCGATCACCGATCACCGCAGCGAGATCCTGGCGCTGGTGCCGGGCGCGCAGGCGTAGGATCTTCCCCCCCTCTTGCGGCCGCACCGGACGCGGCCGCGCACGCACACTTTGGAGTCGAACATGAGCATCTTCGATCGCATTGGCCTGCTGGTCCGCTCGAACCTGAACGCCGCCGTCTCGCAGGCTGAGGATCCGGAGAAGATCCTGAATCAATTGCTGATCGACATGCGCGACCAGTTCATCCAGGCCAAGCAGCAGGTCGCGGTGGCGATCGCCGACGAAAAGCGCTTGGAAGCCAAGATGATCGCCGCCAAGCAGGGCCAGGCGGAGTGGGAGCGCAAGGCGATGCTGGCCGTGCAGGCCGGCGATGACGGTCTGGCGACCCAGGCGCTGGCGCGCCAGCAGGAGCAGGCGGGCCTGGCTTCGCAGTGGGAGACGCAGTTCACGGCCCAGCACGCGGCGACCGAGCAGCTGCGCGCGGCGCTGCTGCAGCTCAACGACAAGATCGAAGAGGCCAAGCGCAAGAAGGACCTGCTGATTGCGCGGGCCAAGCGCGCCGAGGCGCAGAAGACGATCCAGAACACGATGTCGGGGCTGAACGACAACTCGGCGTTCGACACGTTCGGCCGCATGACGGACAAGGTCGACCAGATCGAGGCCGAAGCGTCGGCGTCGGCGGAGCTGGCCGCGGATGTGTCGGGCGCGACGCTGGAAGACAAGTTCAAGAAGCTCGAGCAGGGCCAGGGGCAGTCCGATGCGCTGCTGGCGCTCAAGCAGAAGATGGGCTTGCTGCCGACCGCGACGATGAAGCCGGCGCCGGCGCTGAGCGCGGACGAGTTTGCCGTGCCGGACATCGGCATCGATCTCGGGGACAAGCAGAAGGCGCACTGATCGCCAGCCGCGCGGCCGCCATGGCTGGTGCGCGGATCGCTGCCGCGGCGGGAGGTCGCGCCCCTGCTGGCGCGCGGCGTGCGACGGCCAAGTTGCCGGTATCGCGCCGGGAGCCCGAGCGCGGCCTGACAATCGTCGCACCGGTGCCAACTGGACTGTTGGCGTGGCGGCCGGGGCAGCGCACAATGCAATCGAAGCCGGGCACGTGCCCCCGCGGCCCTGGTGCCGCGGCGAGGGCATGCGAGTCGCTTGATTCACAAGCCCTCCAAGGCTGCGGCTGCGGACTTGCGACGGCCGAAACTGCGTGAAGGCCGTTCACGCCGTGCGCGGCCGCTGGTGCCTGACAACATGCGAAGAGGCTGGGAGATCGCCGCGACCCCACGCTCTGAGGGAGGATCCATGTCGATCGTCGATTTGCGTTCGCCGTCCAGTCGGCCCGACCACGCCGTGCTCGTCGACAGCGAGGCGCCGTGGATGCAAGCCCTGGACGCGGCCCTGGTGCGCGCCGGCATGTCCGTGCAGCGGGCGCCGGCGGCCCAATGTGCCTTTGCTGCCTTCGTCTCGGGCGCGGCGTCCGTCATCCTGGCGCCCGGCCTGGACACGACCACGGACGCGGTCTGGCTGTCGATCTGCGATCGCGCCTCCAAGGTCCTGCCCACGACCGTGATCCTGCTGCCGTTGGAGCGCGCCGCGGAGGAGCCGCAGTGGCTCGCTGCCGGCTTTGACGAAGTCGTGATCGGCGAGCCCGATGTCACCGCGCTGGCCGCCCGCATCCAGGCGCGCGCGCGCAGCCGTTCCGTCCGGCATTCGCTGGCTTCGATCGATGCGCTGACCGGCATGCCGACGCACCAGGTGTTCTTCTCGCGCCTGGACCCGACGATTCGCCTGTCGTCGCGCGCCGCCATGCCGATGGCGGTGGCGGTGGTCGACATGGATGGTTTTGTCGCCCTGGAGCGCGAGCGCGGCCGCACCGTGGCGCGATCGCTGCTGGTCGACGTGGCGCATCACCTGCAGGCGGCGCTGCGGCGCTCCGACACGGTGGCGCGGCTGGGCGACGATCGCTTCGGACTGATCCTGAACCATATCACGGCATTCGAAGCGCGGCGCCTGATGTACAAGCTCTGGCGCAGCCTGACGCTCTCCGCCGAGACCGTGGAGCTGGTGGGCGAGACCGCCGGCCGCGTGACCTTCACCGCGGGAGTCGCTGTTTTCCCAGGTGATTCCAGCGACAGCCACGAGTTGTACACCCGCGCCGAGATCGCCCTCGATGTCGCCCGCGCCAGCGGTCAGCGCCGAGTGCTCCTGTATTCGGAGACTTGCGGAGATTCGGGCCTCGACACGCACGGCACCGATCTGCGCTACCACCGCGTACAAAGCGCCGGCCGCGAAGAGCCTGAGTAGAGCGACTTTCCCTTTGCGCCCTCAGCGGCAACTCAACAGCGTCAATCTCGCGCTGTGTAGCGCTGAGACGAAAAATGTGTCGCTGCACTGGACTTTGCGGCGTAGTTCAGACATAACTCGACCTCGTTGACGCAAACGCGTAGGATGCGCGCCGTCCGGCTGGCCTTCGCGGCAGTGCTGGTGGGCTGCCAGGCCTGCCCGAGAAGGATGCCCCGCGTGTGTGTCAACAAGACATCTGCGTGTAGTTCTCGTTCATTGCGCGCTCTCCGCCGCCACCTGGCGCGCGCCCAGGGAAGGCCACGATCATGAATCCGCAAATGGCTGTCGCCCGGCCCCTGCTGATGCTCGCGGTGTTGATCGCGGCGCTGACGCTGAACGGTTGTGATTACACCGACTTCAATGCGCCGGGGGGCCAGAAGGGCTACCGTCCGCTGCAGCCGGTGTCCTACTCGCACAAGCTCCACGCTGGCGACTTGCAGATCGATTGCAAATACTGCCACTTCGGCGCGGAGAAGAGCCGCAAGGCCGGCATCCCGCCGCTCAGCGTTTGCATGAACTGCCACAAGACCGTGCGCACCGACTCGCCGCAGGTGCAGAAGCTGGCCGCCGCGTATGCCGCTGGACAGCCGATCGAGTGGATCCGTGTGCATAATCTTCCTGATTTCGTGGTGTTCGATCACAGCCGCCATGTCAACCGCGGCGTCGCGTGCCAGACCTGCCATGGCCCGATCCAGGAGATGACGGAAGTGCGGCAGTACAGCTCGCTGGCCATGGGCTGGTGCGTGAACTGCCACCGTCAGTACAACGCCAATCCGCCGGAATTGCTCCGCGACAAGCACATCCACGCCTCGACCGACTGCACGGGCTGCCACGAGTAGCTCGGCCGTTCCCCGCGCTGCTCCAACGCATGGGAGGTCTCCCTTGGACCGCAATCGTCCCCTCGATCCAGAAGCCTTGGTTCCCGCCGCACAGGCGCCCGTGCGCCGTTTTCAGCGCGTGGAGGAGCTGCTTGGCGCCGATCCCGGCATCGAAGCGGCGCGCGACTGGGAGATCGGCGCACCGCCCGTCGCCGGCGACGGCAGCGAGGTCGCCCGCCGCGACTTCTTGAAGGTCCTGGGCGGCACCTTCGCCGCGATCGGCGCCACCGCTTGCGGCCGGCTGCCGGTGCGCAAGGCCATGCCGTACGTGCACAAGCCCGAGGAGCTCACGCCCGGCAAGGCGGTCTGGTACGCGACGACGTGCCGCGCCTGCCCCGCCGGCTGCGGCGTGCTGGTCAAGAGCCGCGACGGCCGGCCAATCAAGGTCGAAGGCAATCCCGAACATCCGCTCAGCCTCGGCAGCGCCTGCGCCCGCGGCCAGGCCAGCGTCCTGGCCCTGTACGACGGCGACCGCATGCGCGGCCCGCTCAGCGCGGGCAAGCCGGCGACGTGGGACCAGCTCCAGGCCGACATCGACAAGGCCTTCGCAGGTTTGCGCAAGGATGGCGCCAAGCTCGCCCTGGTCACGCCCTCGATCTCCGGCCCCGCGACACGCGAAGTGGTCGCGCGCTTCCTCGCCCAATTCCCCGGCGCGCGCCACGTGATGTACGACGGCCACGGTGCCGGCGCCATCGCCGAAGCCCATGCCGCAAGCCACGGTATCGCCGCCGTTCCCAGCTACCGCTTCGACAAGGCCGAGGTCGTGCTCAGCTTTGACGCCGACTTCCTCGGCACGTGGCTGCAGCCGGTGACGTTCACGCGCCGCTGGGCTCCCGGTCGCAAGCCGGGCAAGAGCAAGGTCGCGATGTCGCGGCACATCCAGGTCGAGTCGCAGCTCTCGCTCACCGGCAGCAACGCCGATGAGCGCCTGCGCATCCTGCCGAGCGAGCAGCGCAGCCTGGTGCTGGCCCTGGCCGACCGCATCGCGCGCAAGACCGGTGCGGCGAGCGGCGCGCCGGCGCCAAAGACGCCGCATGACGCGCAGTTGGACGCGTGGACCGAGCTGCTGATCGGCAAGCGCGGGAAATCGCTGGTCCTGGCCGGTTCGCGCGATGCGGCGACGCAGGCGGCGGTGAACCTGATCAACGAGCTGCTCGGCAACTACGCGACCACCGTGGACCTCGCCGCGAAGCTGGGCGGCTACCAGGCGCAGCAGATGCCGCTGGGCGGGCTGGTGGCCGACCTCAAGTCCGGCGCGGTGGACAGCATCGTGCTGTGGGACGTCAACCCGGTCCACGACGCGCCCGACGCGGCGGAGTGGGCGGCGGGGCTGGCCAAGGCGAGCTTCTCGCTGGCGCTGACGACGCGCCTGGACGAGACCGCGCGCAAGTGCAAACTGGCCGCAGCGATTCATCATCCTCTGGAAGCCTGGGGCGACAGCGAGCCGGTTGCCGGCCTGGTGAACGTGCAGCAGCCGCTCATCCAGCCGCTGTTCGACACGCGCGCGGCGGAGGATCTGCTGCTGGCGTGGAGCGGCGACAAGTCCGGCATGCTGGCCTTCCAGCAGGCGTGGTGGCGCCGCGCCGTGCTGCCGCGCACCCAGGATGTGACGCAGGATGCGCAGACGTTCTGGGACACGGCCGTGCGCGACGGTTTCGTCGAGGTGCGGCGCGTGGGGACACGGCGCGCGGTCGGCGGTCCGGCGGAGGAGGCGTTGCCGCGCGCTCCGGCGCCGATGGTGCCGCTGCCGCCGCCGCCGGCCCCGCCGGCTCCGGTTCAGGCGCCGCTCGCGCCGCCCAGCCGGGTTCCGGCGTCGGTGCCGGTTCCGGGTCTGATTCCCGTCGACGGTCAGCTGCCGGTGACGGTGCCGACCGAGCATACCGCCACCGCGGCGGTCGCGTTGCCCGGCGAAGTCACGCCGGTCCTCGCGCCCATCGCCTGGCCTGCGCCGGAGCCGACGCGCTTCGACATCGGCGCCACGGCCAGGCTGATGGCCCAGCCCGCGCCGCCCGTGGGCCAGGGCAGCTACGAGCTCGTGCTCTACCAGAAGGTGGGGTTGGGCAACGGCGAGCACGCGAACAACCCGCTGCTGCAGGAACTGCCTGATCCGATTAGCAAAGCGACCTGGGGCAACTATGTCGCGATCTCGCCGGCCACGGCGCACAAGCTCGGCGTCGCGTCGAGCGATCTGGTCCAGGTCTCCGCAGGGAGCGTGTCGGTGACCCTGCCGGCGCTGCTGCAGCCCGGTCTGCACGACGGCGCCGTGGCGCTGGCGCTCGGCTACGGGCGCGCCGCGGCGGGCCGCATCGGCGATGGCGTGGGCAAAAGCGCCTCTGGTTTCGCGGCGCTGCCCGGCATCGTCAAGGTCGAGGTCAAGAAGGTCGGCGGCCAGGAGCCGATCGCCTTCTCGCAGACGCACCACAGCTACGAGCACCGCGACTGCGTCAAGGAGACCACGCTCGACGCCTGGCAGAAGGACCCGCACGCGGGAAATGCCAAGCTGGATCAGGTGTTGCACGATCCGAACCTGCCGGACGCGCGCAAGACGCGCAGCATCTGGTCGCGCCACCAATACCCCGGCTACAAGTGGGGAATGGCCATCGATCTCAACAGTTGCACGGGATGCGGCGCCTGCATCATCGCTTGCAACGTCGAGAACAACATCCCGGTGGTCGGCAAGCATGAGGTGCTGGTGCGGCGCGAGATGCACTGGCTGCGCATCGACCGCTACTTCTCGGAGCGCAAGGCGGTCAAGGGCTACGATTGGGACGCGACTGGGCCGGATCTGTTGGCGTTGGCGGACAATCCGGAGGTCGTGCACCAGCCGATGCTGTGCCAGCACTGCGACAACGCGTCGTGCGAGACGGTCTGCCCGGTGCTGGCAACGGTCCATACTTCCGAGGGCTTGAACGCCCAGGTCTACAACCGCTGCATCGGCACGCGCTACTGCGCCAACAACTGCCCGTACAAGGTCCGTCGTTTCAACTGGTTCAACTACCCGACCGGCGACATGGAGGGCAAGCAGGACTTGGACCTCGTCGCGCTGGCCTTGAACCCGGACATCAACAAGCGCAGCCGCGGCGTCATGGAGAAGTGCAGCTTCTGCGTGCAGCGCATCCAGGAAGCCAAGTCCGACGGCATTCGCAACGGCAAAGAGACGTTGTCGGACGGCGACTTCCAGACCGCGTGCCAGCAGACGTGCCCGGCGCAGGCCATCGTCTTCGGCAACATGAACGACGCAAACAGCGCGGTGAAGAAGGCCTATGACGACCCGCGCAACTACTCGGCGCTGGTCGAAATCGGCACGCAGCCTGCTGTCACCTACATGACCAAGGTGCGCAACGCCGCGCGGCGGGAGGGCTAACCCCAATGTCTTCGCACACTTCACACTTGCGCGAACCTTTGGTCGTCGGCAACCCGACGCTCGCGCAGATCTCCGACGACGTCTGCGCGCCGATGGAGCGCAAGCCGTCCGGGCTGTGGTGGGCGGCGTTCTCCGTCGCCTTCACCGTCATGATCATTGGCCTTTCCGCGATCGGCTACGAGTTCTACACCGGCATCGGCGTCTGGGGCCTGAACAAGACCATCGGCTGGGGCTTCGACATCACGAACTTCGTGTTCTGGGTCGGCATCGGCCACGCTGGCACGCTGATCTCCGCGATTCTGTTCCTGTTTCGTCAAAAATGGCGCACCTCGATCAACCGCTCCGCCGAAGCGATGACCCTGTTCGCCGTCATTTGCGCCGCGATCTTCCCGCTGATCCACATGGGCCGCCCGTGGTTCGGCATGCTCTGGGTCTTCCCCTACCCGAACCTGCGCGGCCCGCTGTGGGTCAACTTCCGCTCGCCCCTGCTGTGGGATGTGTTCGCGATCTCGACGTATTTCACGATCTCGGCGGTGTTCTGGTTCATCGGCCTCATCCCCGACCTCGCCACCGTGCGCGACCGCGCCGGCACGCGAATCCGCAAGAAGATCTATGGCATCCTGTCGCTGGGCTGGTCCGGCTCCAACCGCCACTGGGTGCACTACGAGACCGTCTACATGCTGCTCGCCGGCCTCGCGACGCCGCTGGTGCTGTCCGTGCACACCATCGTGTCGATGGACTTCGCGACGTCGATCATGCCGGGCTGGCACACCACGATCTTCCCGCCCTACTTCGTCGCCGGCGCGATCTTCAGCGGCTTTGCCATGGTGCTGACCTTGCTCATCATCACGCGCAAAGTCCTCAACATCGAGCACCTGATCACGATCAACCACCTCGAGAACATGTGCAAGGTCATCGTCGCCACCGGCATGATGGTCGGCCTCGCGTACGCGACCGAGTTCCTCATCGCGTGGTACTCCGGCAGCAATTACGAAGGCTTCACGTTCATCAACCGCGCCAAGGGCCCCTACGCCTGGGCCTACTGGACGATGGTCTCCTGCAACGTGCTGTCGCCGCAGGTCTTCTGGTTCAAGAAGATGCGCACCAGCGTGCCGGTCATCTTCGTGATGTCCCTGGTGGTCAACGTCGGCATGTGGTTCGAACGCTTCGTGATCATCGTGACGTCGCTGCACCGCGACTACCTGCCGTCGTCGTGGGCGATGTACTCGCCGACCTGGGTCGAGTACACGACGCTGCTCGGCACCTTCGGCATTTTCTTCACGGCGTTCCTGGTGTTCACGCGCGTCCTGCCTGTCATCGCCATCGGCGAGGTCAAGTCGGTGTCGCAGTTCGCCAAGAAGGGCCACGCCAAGGTGCACCCGAGCGCGAGCGCCTCGGGCCTTGACCCCGAAGCCATGACCGACGACGAAGCCGACGGCGCCCTGGAGGTGTCCCCATGAGCCGAGAACTCAAGACATTTCTCGTCGGCGTGTTCGAGGAGGAGGACCAGATCATCGCCGCCACGCGCGCGGTGGTCGGCGCCGGCCTGCCCGTGCACGATTGCTTCACGCCGTATGCCGTGCACGGCCTGGACCACGCGCAGAAGCTGCCGCGCTCCAAGCTGACCTACGTCTGCTTCGGCGGCGGCCTGCTCGGCTTCCTGACCGCCATCACGCTGCAGGTGTACACGCAAGGCATCGAGACGCCGCTGCTTTCCGGTTGGCCGCTCATCATCGGCGGCAAGCCGTTCATCCCGCTGCCCGCCTTCGTGCCGGTGACGTTCGAGCTGACCGTGCTGTTCGGCGGCCTCATCTCCGCGGCGGGTCTGCTGGCGTTCTGCCGGCTCTACCCCGGCAAGAAGGTGCCGCTGCACATCGACGGCGTGACCAACGACCGCTTCGCCATCGCGCTGGACCCCCAAGGCCAGGGCTGGAACGAGGCGCGCGCCCGCAAGCTGCTGACCGACCACGGCGCCATCGAAGTGGCCTACGTAGGAGAAACGGCATGAGTCGTCGAATTTGCCTGGCAAGGCGCCTTGCGGCGGCGTGCCTCGTGCTGGGAGCGGCGGGCCTCGCGACGGGCTGTGCGGTCGACCGCGAGCCGAACGTCGAGTTCCTGCCGTGGCTCAACCCGATGATGTTCTCGCAGGCGGCGGAGTCGCAGGCGCCGA
>CAIXAA010000363.1 GCA_903917305.1 uncultured Myxococcales bacterium
GACCACAAGCTGTGCGACCAGTCGAGCATCGCGGACCTGCAGCAGCGCGTCCTGGTGGGCGTGAACCTCGCCATCGGCACGCACATCCACATCGGCCGCAATTTCTTCGTGGCGATCCAGGGTTCCGCGTCGACCTACTTCTTGCCGCTGACGGGGACGGATCGGCTCAATTTCCCGGTGTCGGGCGAGGTCGGTCTCGGCTACCGGATGTAGGAGGAGCTTCCATGACCGTCGAAACGCTCAAGCGCCACCCGCAATTGCCGGTGCTGGAGGGGCCGTTGGTGCTGGCCATCCTGGATGGCATCGGTTGGGGTCCCAAGGATGGCGGCGACGCGGTGTTCCTGGCCCAGAAGCCGCACTTGGACTGGCTCTGGCAGCAGTGCCCGACGCGGACCCTGAAGGCGCACGGCACGGCCGTCGGGATGCCGAGCGACGCCGACATGGGCAACTCCGAAGTCGGCCACAACGCGATGGGCGCCGGGCGCGTGTTCCGCCAGGGCGCGGCGCTGGTGCAGGACGCCATCGAGTCAGGGCGGCTGTTGGCCGGCAAGACGTGGCAGTGGCTGCTCGAGCCGCTGTTGGCCGACCCGCAAGCGACCTTGCACCTGTGCGGCCTCTTGAGCGACGGCAACGTCCACTCGCACATCGACCACGTGATCGCGCTGGTGGCGGCCGCGGATCGCGCGGGGGTGCAGCGCATCCGCGTGCACGCGCTCGCGGACGGGCGCGATGTGGCCGATCCCAGTTTCGAATTGTATATCGCGAAGTTGCAAGAGGCCCTCGACCGCTGCTGCGGCCGCGACTACCGCATCGCGTCGGGCGGCGGGCGCATGCTCGTGACCATGGACCGCTACGAAGCCGACTGGGCCATCGTCGAGCGCGGCTGGAACGCGCACGTCCACGGCAACGGCCCGCGCTTCTCCAGCGTTCAAGCAGCCTTGCACGCGCTGCGCCAGGAGCCCGGCGGCAACAGCGACCAGAACCTGGGCCCGTTCGTCGTCACAGGCGACGACGGCGAGCCCATCGGCCGCGTGCAGGACGGCGATTCGTTCGTGTTCTGGAACTTCCGCGGCGACCGCGCCATCGAGATCACCAAAGCTTTCGAATTCGACGAGTTCCCCCACTTCGATCGCGGCCGGCGCCCGCAGGTGCGCTACGCCGGCATGATGCAGTACGACGGCGATCTGCTGCTGCCCAAGCACTTCCTGGTCGAGCCGCCGGTGATCGAGCGCACGCTGGGGGAGTTCCTGGCGGTGCTCGGCCTGACGAGCTTCGCGGTCAGCGAGACGCAAAAGTACGGGCATGTCACGTACTTCTGGAACGGCAACCGCTCCGGCGTGCTCGACGCGGCGCACGAGGTCTACGCCGAGGTGCCGTCCGACCGCATCGCCTTCGATCAGCGGCCGCAGATGCGCGCCCGCGAGATCACGGACCGGGTGCTGGAAGCGTTCCGCGGCGGGAAAGCGCCTGACTTTACGCGCATGAACTACGCGAACGGCGACATGGTCGGGCACACGGGCGTGCTGGCGGCGACGATCGCGGCGGTGGAGACGGTTGACGCGGAGGTCGGGCGACTCATCGCGCTGGTGCGCGAGCGCCGCGGCGTGCTGGTGGTGACGGCGGACCACGGCAATGCGGACGATCTGTGGATGCGCGACGGCAAGGGCCGGCCGATCCTCAGGAATGGCGTGCCGGAGTCGAAGACCAGCCACACGCTCAATCCGGTGCCGCTGTCGATCTTTGATGCGCGCGGCGAGCGGCCCTGGCAGCTGCGCCAAGACCTGCCGGATGCCGGCCTGGCGAACCTGGCGGCGACGCTGCTGGCGCTGCTGGGCTACGAGAAGCCGGCGGACTACGCGCAAGCCGTCATTCAGCCAGCCTGAGGCTCGCGCCCGAGGGTCCGGGTGGGCGGCCGCCTGCCGGGTCCGCTACGCTTCGCGTTTCCGCAGGTTCTGAACTGCACGGCGCCGTGCAACTAGCTGCAACCGCCCGAGGTCATTCCGCAATCGCAGCGGTAGCACGCGCCGCTCGGCGTCATCATGCGCCCGCAGTTGCTGCACATCGGGCTGTCCATGTGGGCGCGGACCTTGATCTTCGCCGCGCTGTCGTAGCTCGGGGCGGCGATGGCCTTCGGTGCGCTCTCGGGCGCGGCCACGGCGGCCTCCTCGCCCATCTCGAACGCCGGGCCCTTGTCCAGGAACTTGAGCGCCAGCCAGCGGAACAGGTAGTCGGTGATCGACGACGCCATGCGGATCTCCGCGTGACCCGTGAAGCCGCTCGGCTCGAAGCGCGTGTGGCGGAACTTGTCGCACAGCACCTGCAGCGGCACGCCGTACTGCAACGCCAGCGAAATCGCCGTCGCGAAGCTGTCCATCATGCCGGACAGGGTCGAGCCCTCCTTGGCCATGACGATGAACACCTCGCCCGGGCGACCGTCCTCGTACATGCCGACCGTGATGTAGCCTTCGTGGCCGGCAATCGAGAACTTGTGGGTAATCGCCTGCCTTTCGTCCGGCAGCTTCTCGCGGCCCGGCTTGTAGATGATCACGGGTTCCGGGGCCTTCTGGACCGGCGCGGCCTCGATCGCCTTGACGCCCAAGCCGACCGTGCCATTGGCGCCGTCGCTCGACTTCTTGGTCGACAGCGGCTGCGCGCGCTTGCAGCCGTCGCGGTAGATCGCCACCGCCTTGATGCCCAACTTCCACGCCTCCATGTACGTCTGCGCGATGTCCTCGACCGTCGCTTCGTTGGGCAGGTTCACGGTCTTGGAGATCGCACCCGACAGGAACGGCTGCGTCGCCCCCATCATCTTCAAGTGCCCCTGGTAATGGATGGAACGCGTGCCGTTTTGCGGCTTGAAGGCGCAGTCGAAGGCGGCCAGGTGGGCCTCCTTCAAGTGCGGCGCGCCCTCGATGGTGTCGTGCTGGTCGATGAACAGCGTGATGTCCGCGATCTGCTCGGCGTCATAGCCCAGCTTGCGCAGCGCCGACGGCACTTCCTGGTTGACGATCTTGAGCGTGCCGCCGCCCACCAGCTTCTTGTACTTGACCAGCGCGATGTCCGGCTCGATGCCCGTCGTGTCGCAATCCATCATGAACGCGATGGTTCCGGTCGGCGCCAGCACGGAGACCTGCGCGTTGCGGAAGCCATGCTCCTTGCCCTGCACCACCACGTCGTCCCACGTGCCGCGCGCCGCCTGCATCAGCTCTTGCGGCACGAGGCGCGCGTCGATGCCCGCCAGCGCCGCGCGGTGCTTGTCCATCACCTTGAGCATCGGCTCGCGGTTGGGCTCGTAGCCCGGGAACGGCCCGATCTCGCCCGCCAGACGCGCCGACTGCAGGTTCGCCTCGCCGTGCATCAGCGCGGTGATCGCCGCCGCATACGCCCGACCGGTGTCGGAGTCGTACGGCAAGCCGCGCGTCATCAGCAGCGCGCCCAGGTTGGCATAGCCCAGGCCGAGCGGCCGGAACTTGTGGCTGTTCGCGCCGATGCGATCGGTCGGGTACGCGGCGAAGTCGACCAGGATCTCCTGCGCCGTGATCGTCACATCGACCGCATGCTGGAAGGAGGCGACGTCGAACTCGCCGTCTTCCTGGACGAACTTCATCAGGTTCAAGGACGCCAGGTTGCAGGCCGAGTCATCGAGGAACATGTACTCGCTGCAGGGATTCGAGGCGTTGATGCGCGCCGTCTCCGAGCAGGTGTGCCAGTCGTTGATGGTCGTGTCGAACTGCATGCCGGGGTCGCCGCAAGCCCAGGCGGACTTGGCGATTTGGTCCATGACTTCGCGGGCCTTGAAGCGGTCCATCGGACGGCCGTCCTTGATGGCGTGCGTCGTCCAATCGCCGTCCTCCTCGACCGCGCGCATGAAGGCGTCCGAGACGCGCACGCTGTTGTTGGAGTTCTGGAAGAACACCGACGCGTACGCCTCGCCGTCCAGGCGGCTGTCATAGCCGGCCTCGATGAGCGCCCAAGCCTTCTTCTCCTCGGCTTCCTTGCAGCGGATGAAGGACATGATGTCCGGGTGATCGACGTTGAGGATCACCATCTTGGCGGCGCGGCGCGTCTTGCCGCCCGACTTGATGACGCCCGCGAAGGCGTCGAAGCCCTTCATGAAGCTGACGGGGCCGGACGCCTCGCCGCCGCCGGCGAGCTGCTCGCGCGAGGAGCGGATGGGCGAGAGGTTCGAGCCGGTGCCGCTGCCGTACTTGAACAGCATGCCTTCGGTCTTGGCGAGGCCGAGGATCGACTCCATCGTGTCTTCGACGCTGTTGATGAAGCAGGCGGAGCACTGCGGCTTGGCCTCGACGCCGACGTTGAACCACACCGGCGAGTTGAACGCCATGTGCTGGTGCAGCAGCAGCCAGGTCAGCTCGCCCTCGAAGATGCGCGCATCCTCGTCGCTGGCGAAGTACACGGCCTGGCGCGCCCACTGCCCGATGGTGCCGACAACGCGGCCGATCAGCTGGCGCACGCTGTACTCGCGCTCGGGCGTGTTCAGGGTGCCGCGGAAGTACTTGGAGACCACGACGGCGGTGGCGGTCTGCGACCAGGAAGTGGGGAACTCCACGCCCTTTTGCTCGAAGATCGTCTCACCCTTGGTGTTGGTGATGGCGGCCGTGCGGCGCTCCCACGCGACCTCGTCGAACGGATTGACGCCCGGCTTGGTGTGCAGCCGCGTCATGCGCAGGCCCGGGCCGCGATCCTGGCGCTGCGAGGCCGGCAGGGTCACGCCCGGCGCCTTGTGCGCGGCGACGTGCGTCACGGTCTCGGTCGACTCGTCCATCATCGCCTCATCGTCGCCATCGAGTTCCAGCACTTCCGTGCACGGGCCCCCGGTGATCTCCAGGGTGCCGCCGATCTCCAAGCTCGCCTGGGCCTTGGCCTTCTGTCCGTTCGCCTTGGACCCAACGGGCGCATCCGGCCTCAAACCCCCCACCTGCATGCTCATCGTCCCTCCTCGCCCGTGGCGCGCCAACCTTTGCGGTGGAGCAGCGCCGGTTTTGCGCGTCTTTTCGCTCCCTTGGCGGCCCCCTCGACCGCTTCCGGAGTGAATACGACACCTCGCCCGCGTTCGAGCGCCGCCTTCGGCGCCCGACACAAGGCCGGTATGGTTCCGTTCGTTCTTTGGAGTTGAAGCTGCTGAATGGTATCCAGGACATTGCCCCAGGCCCCAGGCCCTTCGCATCCCCGGCATTCAGCGTCTCGTTCCTAGAGCGAACCTAACGTGACCCCCCGGCTGGGGTCAACTTCAAATCAAGGTCGCACCCCCACAGGTTGTGTCAAAAAAATCGTTCACCACTACATCTGGTGGTCCAGGCTGGCCGCAGTGTGGCAAAATGTCCCACGAATCCAATGCTCTCGGACCAACTGCGACCGAATGCAGGCCAAGGGTGCGCCCAGCCTGTGGACAAGTGGCCTGCGCAGGCCTCAAAAAACGATCGCAGCGGCGCCATTTCGTGACAGGCGCGTGACTACCGCGCAACAAGGGCTGTGGACGACCTTGTCCGGCTGGCCCGCGAGGTGCCTGATCACGCGAATCCCGGCGAAAGGGGGCGAATCGGCAACTCCGCCCGCGCACGACGTTATTCGTCAACTTCGCAACTGCGCGGCGCTTCTTGTGCTGCGCGCCCGTTGCCGCACCGGCCGCCGTCGCGTACAAGCCGACATCTCACAGGTTCGCACCACGGAGCGCTCATGCAGTTCATCGACGAGGCCATCATCGTCGTCCAATCGGGGGCGGGCGGGAATGGCAGCAAGCACTTCCGCCGCGAGAAGTTCGCGCCGCGCGGCGGCCCGGACGGCGGCGACGGCGGCAAGGGCGGCGACATCCTGCTCGTGGCGGACAACCGTTCGCGCTCCCTGCTCGACTACCACCACCGGCGCACGTACGCCGCCGAGGACGGCAAGCCTGGGATGGGCGCGCGCAAGTTCGGCCGCGATGGCGAGGACTTGGAGCTGGCCCTGCCCCCCGGCACCCAGGTGTATGACGAACACACCGGCGAACTGCTCGCCGACCTGACCACGCCCGGCCAGCGGCTGACGCTGCTGCGCGGCGGCAACGGCGGCTGGGGCAACGTGCACTTCGCCACCTCGACGCGCCAGGCGCCGGATCGCGCCAACCCAGGGCTGCCGGGCGAGGTGCGCTCGGTGCGCCTCGAGCTCAAGCTGCTGGCCGACGTCGCGCTGGTCGGCTTTCCGAACGCGGGCAAGTCGAGCCTCATCCGCGCCATCTCCGCCTCGCAGGCGCGGGTCGCGGACTACCCGTTCACGACGCTGGTGCCCAACCTCGGCGTCGTGCGCCACGGCGGCCAGGTGTTCACGGTCGCGGACATCCCGGGGCTGATTGAGGGCGCGGCCGACGGCGCCGGGCTCGGCACCCGCTTCCTCAAGCACATCGAGCGCTGCCGCCTCCTCGTCTTCCTGCTCTCGCCCCTCGATGCCGAACCGCCGGCGGCCGCGCTGGCCGTGCTGCTGCGCGAGCTGCAGTCGTTCAACCCGGATCTGCTGACTCGTCCCCGCCTTTACATCCTTTCCAAATCGGATGTTCTCGGCCCGGACGCGCCGCAGGCGACGGCCGAGCTCGGCAAGGAGCTCCGCGCGCATGTGCTCGATATCTCCTCGGTAACCGGGCATGGCCTCCCCCGTCTGCTCGACGCGCTGGCCAGCCACTTCGCGGAATCAAACGCCGCAGCGACTGGGCCCTACGACCCGACGGCGGTCTGACCCCGCCGATTCCAGGCCGCCAATTTGACGACAGCGAAGCTGCTGCCTATACTTCGCGATTTCGGTGGCCTATCGACTGTTTGGGCAAGCGGATCGCGGCTTTGCCGCGAGATGACACAAGAACCAGACGGTAGCGCCCGCCGCGCCAGTGCGCCCGAGACCGGTACTTGGACAGGTTCGACATGCGGAGAAGTCCGAGACGCGGAGGAGGCCGGCACGCGGAGACAGTTTCGCGATGCGGCGACTGATTCGGGATCTGGAGGGGTGAGCGTGGCAGCGAGGGTCGAACCATGGCATGCTGCAGCACGCGATCGAACGATGCGACTGCCGACCGAGGCTGGCCTCGGGGCAGGTGCCGCTGGCCTGAAAGAGGCGCTTTGCAAGACAGAGAGGCCGCTTTGCAAGACAGAGAGAGGCAACATGTTGCGTGACCTTACACGGCAGGCAGCCCTTGCGCTGGTCGCTGCCCTTGTTGCCGCTCCGGCGTGGGCGCAACCGGCACCGCCGCCGGTGGCCGGGGATGCCCCCGCCGCAACGGCCAAGCCAGCAGCGGCCGCCAAGCCAGGCACTGCGGCCAAGCCAGGCACTGCGGCCAATCCAGGCAGTGCGGCTAATCCAGGCACTGCGGCCAAGCCTGCGACGGCGGCCCCGGCGCCTGCCGCCAAGCCGGCGACACCTGCGACGACCACGGCTCCGGCGGCAACGCCCGCCGCCACGACGGCCCCGGCCGATGCCGACCCGGCCGCAACCACAGCTCCGGCCAGCGATTCCGGCGCCACGCCCGACTCTTCGGCGCAGGCCGTGCCCGCCGCCGGTGACGCGCAGTACGAAGCCCGCCTGCGCCAGATCGAGGAGCGCGTCGTCGGCATCAAGGAGCGCATCTTCCAGACCAAGACCCGGCTTTTGCTCTTGAAGGAGCAGATCCTCGACAACGTCATCGCCGAGTCGCGCGCCGTGCTCATCCACAAGAACGAGATGGGCTCCTTCTTCGAGCTGCAGTCGGTGCTCTACTACCTCGACGGCAAGAAGATCTACTACCAGGAC
>CAIXAA010000364.1 GCA_903917305.1 uncultured Myxococcales bacterium
CGCAACTGTCTGTCGTGCATGGATTTCCGTCGTCGCACACCAGGCTGGCGCACGGATCGACCGCCGTGTCCGCGGCAGCATCGGCAGCGGCGTCCTCTGGCGCGGCGTCGGCAGCGGCGTCGGCAGCGGCGTCGGCAGCGGCGTCGGCAGCGTCGTCCTCTGGCGCGGCGTCCGCGGCAGCGTCGGCGACCAGGACATCAACCGCGACCGTGGCATCCGCGGCGGCATCGACGCCAACGTCCGCAGCGGCGTCCGGCGCCGCATCGCTGGCATCGGCGACATCCGGCGCGGCCGGCACATCCTCTTGAGAATCATCGGCATCCACGCCGGCATCGAGCGTGTCGCCGGCATCCGCCTTGGCCGTGTCCGCGGCGGCATCGCTGGCGTCGGTCCCCGCGGCGTCGATGGCCGCCTGGGCGTCGGCGTCGGCCGGTGCCGCGCCGTCCTCGTAGACACCGGGGCTGGCGTAGAGGAACTTGGACTCGGGCGGCAGACCGCTCTTGCACGCCGCCAGCGCCAGAAGGACGCCGCACGGCACGAACCACCTTGCTGCCCGCATCGTTTCACCCTCAGAATCGCATCAGAATCGCAGCGTCACGACCACGCCATTGCCCAGCGGCAGCGCCGAGAGCTTCGGCGGCTCCTTGTAGGCACGCCACAGCAGCCACCCGCCCGTCGCCGTCACCGCCACGCCGACGCCGCCCAGGATCGCCGCCGTCGTGCGCTGCGACTGGATGGCCTTGTCGCGCGTCACCGCCTCGCTGTAGCTGATGTCCGTGACCTTGCCGCTGTGCAGCGCCAGCTTGGCGTCGAGATCCGAGCGCTTGCCCGCCGCATCGATGGCCTGCTCGATGCCGGTCGCGCCGGTCGCCACGCCGACGACAGCCACGGTCCAGGCAAGGATCTGCTGCGCCCGGCGATCCGACGGCGGCGCCGCCTGCCCGATCTGCAGGTCCGGCGACGGCAACTTGACCGGCCCGGTCTTCTGCGTCGCCACGGGCACTTTGTCGGCCACCTGCGCTGTCTTGGGCTTGAGCGCCGCCAGACGCACGCCCGCCTCGTCACGGTCGCGCGCATCCTTGGGCGCTTCGCGCAGGTACTGCTCCAGCAGCGCGGCCGCTTCGCTCTTGTCGCCGTTCTGCTCGCGCGCCATCGCCTCGCGAAACAGGCACTCCCAACGCGTCGGCACCAGGGTGCGCGCCAGCCGGTAGAGCTGCGCCGCCAGCGCGAAGCTGCCCTGGCGCTCGGCCTTCTCAGCATCGGAGATCTTCTGCTCGGCCTGACCAGAACGCAGCTCTGCCAGGTACTTGCGCGCATTGTCGGCACGCGGCCCCGACGCGACCTTGGCGAGGAAGGCGACGTAGTGCTGCTCCGCCACGCCCAGCTTGCCGCCGATGTGCTCGGCGCGGGCGGCACCATAGAGGTAATCGGCGGTCGCAGGATCCGTCGCAAATGCCTGGAGGTAGAGCTGAGCCGCCCGCGCGTGGTCGCCCTGCTCGAACGCGGCGGACGCCTGGCGTGCGATGTTGCCGGCCGCCTTCTGCTGGTCGAGCGCCCACGCCCCGGGGGCGCAGAACAACAAGCTTATCGCAAGGATGCAGCTACCGAGGCGTTGGCGAATCGGCGGATCACGGCGCAGACGGAGTTGCAAGCGGTCTTCCCCCGGTGGCGGCCAGCGCCAACACCGCGCCGCAAACAGCAGGTGCGGATGTCGGCTGAGCAAAGCACAGCCTAGACTGGCGCGCCACCATCGGCAAGCGCCAGTTTTGCGGGAGGAGTTTGGGGTACGGCCGGTCCCGGCGCCGCACGGTGGCGCGCCATGACCGCCCCTTGCCGCGGGCCAAACCCGCCTTGATCTCGCTGCGGCAGCGGCCCATCATCCCTGAACGACCTTGCAGGCGCCCACGGCGCGCCCTGCGAGCCCATCGGCGGTGAGGCGGTGCGCGCAAAGTCTCTGGCCATCCTCGGAATTCTTGCGCAGCTCGCAGCGACCGGCTGTGCCGCGCCACGCCCCTCGGCCACCACGGCCGATGCCAGCGCCGTCACGGCCTTGGATGCGCCGGCGGATGCGGCACCCGCTGCCGTGGAGGACGCGCCCGCGGACATCCCCCTGGCGCCGCCGCCTTGCCAGCTGACCGTCAACGCAATTCCGGCGGCGATGAACGGCAGCGTGCCGTATGCCCAAGCCAATGGTGCGCCGCAGGACTTTCGTTTGCGGGTGCCACGCGGCGGGTTCTCCATCGACCTGTACAGCGCGGCTGGCGCGCCTTGGCCGGGAACCGTCGAGATTCGCGCATCTTCTGCCCTGGGCGCGACCGACCCGGGCTTTGATCTCGTGCCGCAGCTCGCTTGCACCCGCGTGCCGGATCCTGTCGGCTGGCCCGACGAGAAGCGCCTGTCGCTGCATTGCGAAGTCGCGGCGCCGGGTTTCGCGGCGACCGAGAACCTGACGCTGACCGGCCAGTTCGTCGGTGCCGATGGCCAGACCGGCGCTGCCTGCGCGCTGGGCGTCGCGGTCGCCGAGCTGCCTGCCAAGCTCGATCCCTTCGCGAAGACCGATGCGTGGCTGGTCACGCTGTCGCGCGACCTTTTTGCCCACAAGCTCGCAGCGGCTGGCGACGGCACGTATGCGCTGACCACGACCTACGTGCCGGCGGGCAACGGCAAGGCGGACTTGGACGAAGCGCTGGAAGCGCTTGGGCTTTTGTCCAGCAATGCCGCGTTCTCGCAGCAGGCCAAGGCGCGGTTCCTGGCCAGGCTGCGCGCGGAGGCCTACCGCCTGTTCCAGTTGGACGACGCCGGCATGCCGACGCCGAACGGGCCCAACTTGCGGTTGGTGTTCGAAGGCGACGCCGGCACGCTGCCGCAGCCGCACTCGGTCATCGCGCTGGGCGGCGATCCGGATGCGGACGGGCTGGCGCAGCACCTGGTCGGCTATGCCCACGTCGACCTGAACAACCAGCATCCCGACGACAACACCGCGTACGGCTGGGGCGTGTTCCTGACGGCCGTGGTGCGCATGGTGCTGAGCAACCCGGCAGGAGCCGCGCTTTTGCAGGAAATTTCGCCGCTGGACGGCCAGCCGCTCGGCACGGTCGCCGGCGACGAACTGCTGCTCGACCCGACCTACACGCCGCCGGACAACGCGCCGGAACAGCACGCGCTGCGCGCTTCGCTTGCCAGGCTCATCTGGAAGGAGCTGCCGGTGGCGGTGGCGTCGGCTTTGTGCCATGAGATCGGGCACTCCCTGGGCCTGGTGCCGGACGGTGCACCGCCGGTGGGGCTGTTCGGCGGCCTGGACGACCTGCCGTTCACGCTGTCCAACCCCGGCTCGCACCACATCGACACCGCGGGCCTGAACGTGATGCAGACGGGAAAGGTCACCAATCCCGCGGAGATGCTGACGGATCTGCCGCGCTTCAACCAACTGAACATGGCGTACCTGCGGCGGCGGCTGGTGGTGGGAAGCCTGTAGGAAAACACCATGGAATCCGTGCACATCGAGAAGAACGGGCCGGTGACGACGGTGCTGCTGGACCGGCCGGCGGCGCGCAATGCGGTGGATCGCGCGACGGCGACGGCGCTGGCCGCGGCGTTCCTGGCCTTCGAGCGGGACGAGACGGCGCTGGTGGCGGTGCTGGCGGGAACTGCAGGAACCTTCTGTGCTGGCGCGGACTTGAAAGCGATGGCCGATCCGGCCACCCGCAACCGGCTGACGCCGCCGCAAGAGCCCGGCGACCGGCTGGCTGCGGACGCGCCGATGGGCCCCACGCGGATGCTGCTGCAAAAGCCCGTGATTGCTGCGATTTCCGGTCACGCGGTAGCGGGCGGGTTGGAGCTGGCCCTGTGGTGCGATCTGCGCGTGGTCGAGGAGGACGCGATTCTCGGCGTGTTTTGCCGGCGTTGGGGCGTGCCGCTGATCGACG